>JALYKU010000103.1 GCA_030774595.1 Chloroflexota bacterium
CGCTGCTGCGGCGCGCGGCCGGGCAGCTCGCGCAGGCGCTCCACGAGGACGGCGAGTGACGCTCGTCGCCGAACCGGTGCGCGCGGCGCTGCGCGGGCGCGAGCTCGGCCGCGGGCTGCTCGCGCTCTTTCCGCCCGACCAGGTCCTGCTCCATCACGACGACCTGCTCGTCTACGAGTACGACGGCGCCGTGGACACGGCGATGCCCGACGCGGTCGTGCTGCCACACGACACCGGTGACGTCGCGAGGCTGGTGCGGTTCTGCGCCGAGCAGGGCGTGCCCATCGTGCCGCGGGGAGCCGGCACCGGCTTGTCCGGCGGCGCGATCCCGGTCGAGGGCGGCGTCGTGCTCTCCTTCGCGCGGATGGCGCGCATCCTCGAGATCGACGTTCCCAACCTCAGGGCCGTCGTGCAGCCCGGTCTGGTGAACCTCCACCTCTCGACGGCGGTCGCGCCTGACGGCCTCTACTTCGTGCCCGATCCGTCGAGCCAGAAGGCATGCACGCTCGGTGGCAACGTCGCGGAGAACTCAGGTGGCCCGCACACCCTCGCCTACGGAGTGACGACGAACCACGTCACCGGCCTCGAGATCGTTCTCTCCGACGGCACGGTCCAGAGGCTCGGCGGAAAGGCGCTCGAGAGCGAGGGCTACGACCTGATCGGCGTCTTCGTCGGGAGCGAGGGGACCCCCGGCATCGTCACCGAGATCACCGTGAAGCTCACGCCACTGCCCGAGGACAAGCGCACGATCCTCGCGGCCTTCCGCACGATGGACGAGGCCTCCGAGGCAGTGTCCGCGATCATCGCGGCCGGCGTCGTGCCGAGCGCGATGGAGATGATGGACGCGCTCGCCACCGAGGCGGTCGAGGCGTCCGTCGGCGCGGGCTACCCGCTCGACGCCGGCGGGATCCTGCTCCTCGAGGTCGACGGGGTGCGCGAGGGGCTCGATGACGCCCGCGAGCGGATCGAGGCGATCTGCCGCGAGCAGGGCGCGTTCCTCATCAGGGTCGCGGCGACGACGCTCGAGCGGGACAGGCTGTGGGCTGGACGAAAGGGCGCCTTCGCCGCGATGGGAAGGCTCTCGCCCGACTACTACGTGCAGGATGGGGTGATCCCGCGGACGAAGCTCCCCGAGATCCTGCGGCACATCACGGCGGTCGGCGAACGGTACGGGTTGCGGGTCGCGAACGTGTTCCACGCGGGCGACGGCAACCTCCATCCGCTCATCCTGTTCGGCGGCAGTGGCGGCGAGGCTGAGTTCGAGCGGGTGAAGGCGGCGGGGCTCGAGATCCTCTCCGCGTGCGTGAGCGCGGGCGGCTCCATCACGGGCGAGCACGGCGTCGGCATGGAGAAGAACTGCTACATGCCGATCCAGTTCTCGCCGGACGACCTCGCGGCCATGGCCCGCGTGAAGCGCGCGTTCGATCCGGCGGGCCTCGCGAACCCCGGCAAGCTGTTCCCCACGCCCTCGCGCTGCCGTGAGTTCGCGCTGGGCGCGCGGAAGCTCGACGCATGATCGAGGTCATCTCACCCGCCGACGCGGGGAAATGCGCGCGGGCGTTGGCCGACGCCGTCGGCGCCCGGAGGACCGTCCGCATCGAGGGAGCGGGGACAAAGGCGTACATCGGCGACGGGACGCCGACGGACGCGGTCCTCGCGACGCGACTCCTCGCCGGGATCGTCGACCACGTACCCGCGGACCTCACCGTCACCGTGCGCGGCGGCACCGCGCTCGCATTCCTGCAGCGGACGCTCGGCGGGGCCGGCCAGTTCCTGCCGCTCGACCCACCCCATCCGGAGCGTGCGACGATCGGCGGCGTCGTCGCCGCAAACAGCAACGGCTTCGGCCGGGTGCGCTACGGGGGTGTGCGCGACGCGCTCATCGGCACGACCGTCGCGCTGGCGGACGGGACGCTTGCGCGCGCGGGCGGCCGCGTGGTGAAGAACGTGGCCGGCTACGACCTGAACAAGCTCTTCACCGGGTCGCTGGGGACGCTCGGGGTCATCGTCGAGGCGACGCTCAAGGTGTTGCCCCTGCCTGCCGCGACGGCGATCGCCGAGGTGCGCGTCGCGAGTGCCGCCGATGCTTTCGCCATCACGGACGCGCTCCTGCGGACCCCGCTTCGTCCCACCGCCCTCGTGGTGGACGCCGACCGGGGCGCGTGGCGTCTGCTGGTGGCCGCGGCCGGAGAGCGCGTCATCGTCGAGCGGGCGATGCTCGAGGTCGCGCGGCGCGCGGAGGATGTCGCCGGCGTCGTCGAGCGCTCGGACGGACCCGAGGCGCTGCTGGCACCTCTGCGGGACATGGCCTCGTGGGCCACGGACGGGGCGCTGGTGCGCGCCGCCCTCCCGCTCGCGGCGACCGGCGCCTACGCCGAGAGCGCCATTCGCAACGAAGCCGTGTCGCGCGTCGTCGCGGACGCCGGAAGCGGGATCGTGCGCGCGCACGCGCAGGGTGACGACGCCGGCGTGATCGCGGCGGCCGACTCTCTTGTCGCCGCCGCCAGGGTCGTCGGCGGGAGCGCGCACGTGGAACGCCGCGCGCCCGCGCTCCGCGATCGCCTGCGAGCGTGGCCCGGGCCGCCGCCCGGTGCGGCGATCATGCGCCGGCTCAAGGAGGCGTTCGATCCCGCGGGGATCCTGGAGCCTGGACGGTCCGCCATTGGCTGAGCCCGCGCCGATCTCCTTCGCGCCCTACGCCGACGCCGATGCGCCCTCGCAGGAGCTGATCTCGCGCTGCGTGCACTGCGGCCTCTGCCTGCCGACGTGCCCGACGTTCGCGGTCCTCGGCCTCGAGATGGACTCGCCTCGCGGGCGCATCCGCCTCATGAAGGACGTGTGGGACGGGCGCATCGACCCGGCCGCCGACGCGTTCGACCTCCACATGTCACGGTGCCTCGATTGCCGCGCCTGCGAGACGGCGTGCCCGTCCGGGGTCGAGTTCGGCAAACTCATGGAGGGCGCGCGTTCTCAGCTGACGACTCTCCGTCGGCCGTCGGTATCCGAGCGCGCGATGCGCCGTTTGGCGTTCGCGGAGCTGCTCACGCACCCGGCACGCCTCACCGCGTTCGCGTGGCTCGGGTATGCGGCGCGCCGCCTCGGCGCCGGCCGGGTGCTGCGAGCCGACGGCCGCGCCGTACCGCTCGCCGCGCAGCTGGGCGGCCTGCTCGAGCTCGTGCCGGCCTCACCGCCGTCGTCGGGGGTCCTCGCCAAGATCTTCGAGCCGCGAGGACAGCGGCGCGGCCGGGTCGCGCTGTTCACCGGATGCGTCATGCGCTCGGTGTACTCCGAAACGAACGCCGCGACCGCCCGCGTGCTCGCGCGTAACGGCGTCGAGGTCCTCGTGCCGCAGGAGCAGACCTGCTGCGGAGCCCTCCACGCGCACGCGGGGCTCCGCGGTGACGCCCGTGAGCTCGCGCGGCGCAACATCGCGTCGCTCGAGCGGCTCGACGTGGACGCGTTCATCGTCAACGCGGCAGGCTGCGGGGCGAATCTCAAGGAGTACGGCTGGCTCCTCAAGGACGATCCCGCCTGGGCCGAGCGCGCGGAGCGGTTCGCCGGGAGGGTGCGGGACGCCGCGGAGTACCTCGCACGACTCGGACTCAGCGAGCAGCCCGGCCGGTATCGCGCCAAGGTCGCGTACGACGACCCGTGCCATCTCCTCCACGGCCAGGGCATCAGCAGCGAGCCCCGGTCGCTGCTGGCGGCGATCCCCGAGCTCGAGCTCGTCGAGCTCGTCGAGGCCGACTGGTGCTGCGGCAGCGCCGGGACGTACAACGTGACGCAGCCCGAGCTCGCGGAAAAGCTCGCGCATCGCAAGGCCGAGCGCATCCGGCAGAGCGGCGCGGACACCGTCGTCACCGCGAACCCGGGCTGCCAGATGCAGATCGCGGCGGGGCTCCGCGCGAGCGGGATGCGGGTGCCGGTGCTCCACCTCATGGACGTGCTGGACAGGGCCTACGCCGCGGCGGACTGATCGGCGAGCGCCGACCCGCGCTTCGCTGGGAGCTCGTCAGTCGCGGACGCGGACCAGCGGTACCTTGAGGAGGATCGCGCCGAGGCCGGCGAGCACGAGCACTGCGCTTCCGGCGACCGCGACGGGCGTGCCGATGATGAGCGCCGCCGTCCCGAGAAGCGGGCCGTTCACGAGGCGGAGCCCCTGGGTGCCGAAGGTATAGGCACCCATGACCCGCCCTCGGATGCTGTCCGGCACCGAGAGCTGGATGGTCGAGTTGTTCAGCGATTGCGCGAGGACCGAGGCGCCACCGATCGCGACCATCAGCCCGAGCGAGAGCCAATAGTCCGTGGACAGCGCGAACACGAGGATCGCAAGCATCTCCACCATCGAGGCCACGATGATGAAGACGCCCTTCCTGCGGATCGGCGGCGCGTAGGCGATGGCGGCCGCCGCGACGAGCGCGCCGACGCCGCTCGCGGCGAGGAGGAATCCGTACGTCAGCTCGTCGCCGTGCAGGACGTCCCGAACGAACACCGGGATCAGCGAGCTGAAGGCGTGCCCCAGGAAGATCACCGGGAGCATCTCGATCGCGATGAGCGCGCCGAGCGTGGGCCGTGCGCGCACGAAGGCCACGCCCTCGGCGAACGACTCACGCACCGACTGCTCCGACCGGTCGCCGAGGCGCGGCACGCGGATCAAGAGCAGCAGGATCAGCAGCGGCACGAACGTGACCGCGTTGACCAGGAAACCCCATCCCGGACCGAAGGCCGCGAGGATGAACGCCGCGATCACCGGGCCGATCACCTGGGACAGCTGGCGGATCGACGAGTTTAGGCTCACCGCCGACAGCAGCTTGTCGCGGCCGACCATCGCGTGGATCAGCGTCTGCTGAGCGGGACCGCCGATGGCCCCGGCGAAGCCGTGCAACAGCAGCAGTCCGAACAGCCACCAGACGGTGACCCGGCCAGCGAGCGTGACCGCGGCGACCGCCGCGGCCGCCAGCAGCAGCAGGGCCTGCGCCAGCAGCTGGACGCGGCGGTTGTCGTGACGGTCGGCGAGCACGCCACCGTAGAACGAGAAGAACGTGAACGGCACCCAGTGCGCGAAGACCATCATGCCGAGCCAGAAGGGCGACCCGGTCAGCTGAAGCACGAGCCAGTTGCGGATGACGTTCTCCATGCCGTCGCCTGTGGTCGACACCGCGCCGGCGAGCCAGTACCAGCGGAACGTGGGCACCCCCAGGGCCGCGAAGCGCGATGCGCCGACGGGGACCGCGGAGGACGATGGGGCGGTGGCCATTTGGAGAGAAGCGTAGCCATCCGCGCGTCTTCATCCGCGAGGTGCAGCACCGGCCGCCGGGGTGAGACCGGACTCCGAAGAGCCCCACGCGCGCGGCGACATACCCACGAAGCGACGAGAGGCCGGGAAGCCGGACCCGGTGAATGGGCTTGCGGGGTCAGCGCAGGGTCGTCAGCTCACATGTACGCGAGATCGTCTAAACGCGCAAGCGGCTCGCCGCATGCAAGGCGGCAAGGGCATCGACGGTCACCCACTCGTTCATCCTCGATCGGCTCGTTCCGCCCCAGTTCACGTAGTCCGCATTCGGCACCATGGCTTTCGGCATGACCTTGTAGTACCGCCTCTCAGCCACCCAGCCTCCGTCAGGTAAGCGCTTTTCCTCGAGGAGGTCGAGCGCGTCCGCGCAGCGTGGGTCGCGGATCTTGCCGATCTCGGCCATCGCCGTGAGGCCTGCGAGGACGTCGTAGTGCCAGTAATGCGGATAGTGAAACGCGACGAAGTCCGGCTGCATGACCCGCCCATCCGAGATCCTTTTGAACAATCTCCGCCTCAGAAACATCTCGGCCGCCCTGTCCGCGGCCCGGGCCGCGGCACGGTGCTCGTTCTCGCGCGCGTACGCCGCGAGCCCGAGCATCGGCAGCCACGTCTCGTGAAAGGACGAGGTGTGCGCGGATGGGTCGCGGTCGCAGTTCCAGCCCCCGTCTGGCCACTGCCAATGAAGGAGCCGCTCGACCAGGGCGTCGGCGCGTTCGTCGGAGATGCCCAGGAGCATGACCGAGCGCAGCGCATTTCCCTGCTGCGAGGCGCAGCGGCGGTGACGCCCCTCCAAGACCGGCACCCAGCCGGGTCTGTAGGCCACGGCCTCGGTCTTCGCCTCGAACTCACGGAAGTACCTCGGGTCGGTCCAGAATCCGACCACGCGGTCGCGGATCGGTGAAAGGCTCGGGTCGCCAGGTGGATAGCCGAGCTCGGCCAGCGCGGCAAGGACCCAATGGAGGCCCTGCCACTTGTAGTAGACCTGGCGCGCAGTGCCGACCCTGCCGAGCTGGGTGCGGCGCGAGAGGAGAACGCGGACCCTTGCCGACTCGCGAATCTCCTCCCTGAGAGCGCGGATGCCTCGCGAGCGTGGGTTCTCGCCGAGGATCCGCACCCGCGTCTTCCATCGGACCGACGGTTCGGCGGATGAGAGCAGGGCGCTGATGGCCCGATCTCGCATTGGTACATCAGAGAGTGGGTTCAAGCGATGCCGCGGAGCTCGCCGGTGGAGAGGATCTCGCGGAGATAGCGGCCGGTGAACGACGCCCGCGACTTGGACACCTGCTCCGGCGTCCCCTCCGCGACGACCAGGCCGCCCGCCTCGCCGCCCTCGGGGCCGAGATCCACGACCCAGTCGGCCGTCTTCACGACGTCGATGTTGTGCTCGATCACCACGACGGTATTGCCGGCATCGACCAGGCGATGGAGAACGTCGAGGAGCCGCTCGACGTCGGCGAAATGCAGGCCCGTGGTGGGCTCGTCGAGGATGTAGAGCGTCCTGCCGGTCGCACGGCGGGACAGCTCCGTCGCGAGCTTGATCCGCTGCGCCTCGCCGCCGGACAGGGTCGTCGCGGGCTGGCCGAGGTGGATGTAGCCGAGTCCGACATCGTTCAAGGTGCGCAGCTTCACGGCGACGGCGGGAACGTTCGCGAAGAACCCCACGGCTTCCTCGACGGTCATCTCGAGGACGTCCGCGATGCTGCGGCCCTTGTAGTGGATCTCGAGCGCCTCGCGGTTGTAGCGCTTGCCGGCGCACACCTCGCACGAGACGTACACGTCGGGGAGGAACTGCATCTCGATCTTGATGATCCCGTCGCCCGCGCACGCCTCGCAGCGGCCGCCCTTGACGTTGAACGAGAACCTACCGGGCGTGTATCCGCGGAGCCGCGCCTCCGGGATCGCCGCGAAGATCTCGCGGATCGGCGTGAACAGACCGGTGTAGGTCGCGGGGTTCGAGCGCGGCGTGCGTCCGATCGGCGATTGGTCGATGTCGATGACCTTGTCGATCGCCGAGATCCCCTCGAGCGCGTCGTGCGCGCCCGGCCGCTCCTTGGCCTGGCTGAGGGCCTGCGCGAGCCGCCGGTACAGGATGTCGTTCACGAGGGTGCTCTTGCCCGATCCCGATACGCCGGTGACGCTCACGAAGACCCCGAGGGGGATACGCACATCGATGCCCTTCAGGTTGTGCTCGCGCGCGCCGCGAACCACCAGCGCTTCCTTGCGCGGCGTGCGGCGGCGGGGCGGCAGGGGGACGCGGCGGCGCCCCGAGAGGTACGCCCCGGTCAGCGAGCGCGGCTCGGCGAGTATCGCCTGCAGCGGACCCTGCGCCACGACCTCGCCGCCGTGCTCGCCGGCGCCGGGGCCGATGTCGACGATCCAATCCGCCGTGCGAATGGTCTCCTCGTCGTGCTCGACAACGATGACCGTGTTGCCGATGTCGCGCATGCCGAGGAGCGTACGGATGAGCCGCGCGTTGTCGCGCTGGTGCAGGCCGATCGACGGCTCGTCGAGGATGTACAGGACGCCCATGAGGCCGGAGCCGATCTGCGTCGCCAGGCGGATGCGCTGCGCCTCACCACCCGAGAGCGTCGTGGCCGCGCGGTCGAGCGTGAGGTAGGAGAGACCGACATCCACGAGGAAGCCGAGCCGCTGGCGGGTCTCCTTCAGCACCTGCCGCGAGATCGCCTGCTGCCGGGCCGTGAGCGGCCCGCCGCGCTCGCGCTCGAGGAGCGTGACCCAGCCGAGCGCGTCGGAGACGCTGAGGCGCGCGACGTCGATGATGTTGCGATCGCCGACGGTCACCGCCAGGCTCTCCGGCTTCAGGCGGGCGCCGTGGCAGACGGGACACGGGTGGTCGCTCATGTACCGCTCGAGGTCCGCGCGGATGTGGTCGCTGGTCGTCTCGCGATGCGAGCGCTCGATCCATGGGATGACGCCCTCGAACTCGACCTCGTAGCTGCGCCTCTGGCCCGAGCGGTTCTCGTAGGAGAGGCGCAACGGCTGTCCCGTGCCGTGCAGGACCGCGTCGATCGCCTTGCGCGGCAGCCTGCCGACGGGATCGTCGAGCGAGAAACGCAGCTTGCGCGCGAGAGCTTCGAGCACGGCCATGCGGTACTGCGCGGTGCCGCCCGACTTCTGCCACGGAAGTACCGCGCCGGCGCGAAGCGAGAGGTCCGGGTTGGCGAAGATCAGCTGCGCGTCGGGCTCGAGCTTCGTGCCGAGGCCGGTGCACGCCGGACATGCACCGTGCGGCGAGTTGAAGGAAAAGGTCCGCGGCTCGATGTCGCCGATCGAGAAGTCGCCCTCGGGACACGCGAGCCGCTCGGAGAAGAGGCGCTCGCCGTCCTTGCTCCCGTCCGCGGGTACGACGAGCGCGAGCCCCTCACCGAGCCGCAGCGCCGTCTCGACGGAGTCCGTGAGCCGCGCGCGCTCGCCCTCGCCCTCGCCGTCGCTCCCGCCGCGCACGACGACGCGGTCGACGACGGCATCGATGCTGTGCTTGCGCATCTTGTCGAGGAGGATGTCGTCGCCGAGGTCGCGCACCTGGCCGTCGACGCGGACGCGCGCGAAGCCTCCCCGGCGGGCCGTCGCGAGGAGCTGCTGGTGCTCGCCCTTCCGGTCTCGAACGAGTGGAGCGAGGATCAGCAGGCGCGTGCCGTCGGGATGGTCGCCGATGCGATCGACGATCTCCTGGACCGTCTGCGCGACGATCGGCACGCCGTGCGTCGGACAGTGCGGGACGCCGACGCGCGCGAACAGCAGCCGGAGGTGGTCGTAGATCTCGGTGACCGTCCCGACCGTCGAGCGCGGGTTGCGCGTGGTGCCCTTCTGGTCGATGGACACCGCCGGCGACAGCCCCTCGATGAAGTCGACGTCGGGCTTTTCCATCTGCCCGAGGAACTGCCGCGCGTACGCGGAGAGCGACTCGACGTAGCGCCTCTGGCCCTCCGCGTAGATCGTGTCGAACGCCAGCGACGACTTCCCCGATCCGGAGAGGCCGGTGATGACGACGAGCCGGTCGCGCGGGATGCGGACGTCGATGTTCTTGAGGTTGTGCTCCCGCGCTCCCTTGACGTGGATGTGCTCGAGGGGCATCGCGGCTCAGTCCCGCGCTGGGTCGGGCGGTGGGAAGGGCGCCTCCGCGGAAGCGCCGCGGCCGGCCGGCGCCGTGCGCAGTGCCGCGCCCACGCCGGCGGGTCCGCCACCGGTGCGGAAGGTGTTCGGCTGGGCGGGCAGCAGGATGCCGCTCAGCGCCTGGTAGACACCGTTGCCCCCCGCGGCGGCGAGGCCGACGTTCGCCAGGGACGCGAGGCCGACCACCAGCAAGATGACGCCCGCCAGAGAAGCGATGTACAGATAGGTACGCAGGAGCGTTCGCGGCGAGACGTCGAAGCCCGCCCCCTCGGCGCCCTGCCTCCGGAGGAACGCCGACGCGATGAGTACCAGCGCGCCGAGGACCGCGACGGGAACGAGGATACCGAGCAGCACCTGGGCGCCTAGCTCCGGCGCGCCCTGAGGCGTGGGTTGGTCCGACCCTTCCGACCGGCCTCACGGCCGGGAGTCCCCGCCGGCGCGGCGCTTCGTGCGACGGTCTGCGTCCCGGCATCATCGAGGATCGCCTCCGGGCCACGTTGCAGGACCAGGAGGCCACGGAGCTCCACGATCTCGTCGCGCAGCGCGGCCGCGCGCTCGAACTCGAGGTCCCTGGCGGCCTGCTTCATCTGCACCTCGAGGTCCTTCACCAGCCGCGTCAGCTCGTCCTTCGGCAGATCGCCCGAAGCGATGGCGCGGCCGCGGCGCTCGTACGTCCCCTCGAGGTTTGCGACCTGGCGCAGGCGGATGCCGATGTCGCGGATCGCCTTCACGATGCTGGTCGGCTCCACGCCGTGCTGGCGGTTGTACGCGGCCTGGATCGCGCGGCGGCGGTCGGTCTCATCGATCGCCGCGCGCATCGAGGCGGTGACGCGGTCCGCGTACATGACGACGCGACCCTCGACGTGCCGCGCCGCGCGGCCGATGACCTGGATCAGCGACCCCTTGGATCGGAGGTATCCCTCCTTGTCGGCGTCCAGGATCGCCACGAGGGTCACCTCCGGCAGGTCGATGCCCTCGCGGAGCAGGTTCACGCCGACGACGACGTCGTACACGCCGAGGCGCAGGTCCCGCAGGATCTCGACGCGCTCGAGCGTCTCCACCTCGGAATGGAGGTAGTGCACCTTGATGCCCATCTCGCGCAGGTAGTCCGCGAGGTCCTCCGCCATCTTCTTGGTGAGGGTCGTGACGATGGACCGCTGGCCCGCCTGCACGCGCAGGTTGATCTCCGCGAGCAGGTCGTCGATCTGCCCGGCGGTGGGGCGCACGTCGATCTCGGGCTCGAGCAGACCTGTGGGCCGGATGATCTGCTCGACGAAGTGGGCCGGCCCTCCGACCTTCTCCGTCTCGTAGGGACCCGGCGTTGCCGAGACGTAGATCGCCTGGTCCAGCCGCTCCTCGAACTCGGGGAACGTCAGTGGCCGGTTGTCGAGGGCGCTCGGGAGCCGGAAGCCGTAGTCGACCAGGATGTCCTTGCGCGCGCGGTCGCCGCCGTACATCCCACCCACCTGCGGTATGGAGATGTGCGACTCGTCGATGAACATGAGGAAGTCCGGCGGGAAGTAGTCGAGGAGCGTCCAGGGACGGCTCCCGGCGGGCCGGCGCGCGAGGTGCCTCGAGTAGTTCTCGATGCCGGCGCACGTGCCCGTCTCGCGCATCATCTCGAGGTCGAAGTTCGTCCGCTGGCGCAGGCGCTGCGCCTCCACGAGGCGACCCGCGGTCTCGAGCTCGGCGAGCCGCTGCTCGAGCTCCGCCTCGATGTCGCGGATGGCCTCCAGCAGCTTCTCGCGCGGCGTGACGAAGTGGCGCGCGGGATAAACGTCGACCTGATCGCGCACCGCGAGCACCTCGCCGGTGAGCGGGTCGAGCTCCGTTATCCGCTCGACGACGTCGCCGAAGAACTCGATCCGCACCGCGAGGTCCTCGTACGCGGGGTGCACCTCGAGCGTGTCGCCGCTCACGCGGAACTTGCCGCGCGTGAAGTTGGCGTCGTTGCGCTCGTACTGGATATCCACGAGGTGCCGGAGCACCGTATCCCTGCGATGCCGTTCTCCCTTGCGCAGGCGGACGGTCACGGCGCCGTAGTCGACCGGCGCCCCCAGGCCGTAGATGCAGGAGACCGACGCGACGATGACGACGTCCCGCCGCTCGAAGAGCGCCCGCGTGGCCGCGTGGCGCATCTTGTCGATCTCCTCGTTCCGCGAGGAGTCCTTCTCGATGTAGGTGTCGCTCCGCGCGACGTACGCCTCGGGCTGGTAGTAGTCGTAGTAGGAGACGAAGTACTCCACGGCGTTGGTCGGAAAGAACTCCTTGAACTCCCCGTAGAGCTGCGCCGCGAGCGTCTTGTTGTGCGCCAGCACGAGGGCCGGGCGCCCGGACTCCGCGATGACCTTCGCCATGGTCACGGTCTTCCCCGAGCCCGTCACGCCGAGCAGCACCTGGTGCGTCTCCTTCCGCGCGAGGCCCTCGAGCAGCCGCGCGGAGGCGGTGGCCTGGTCGCCGGCCAGCGCCCATGGCAGGCCGAGCTCGAACCGGGCCGCGCCGGCGGGCCGCTCGAGTGGCACCTGGAGGAGGTCGCTCGGACTCATTCCCGACTCATTCTAGAACACCTGTTCTGGCCTTCACCTGCCTGGCCGCGCCTCCGCGCGGCCGAGTCCGGCGAGACGCCCGCCCGACGCGATTCTAGGGTCAGGGTCCCTCGCACCGGACGGCGCGCGGCCCCGTTGTGTCTTTGTGGATGAATGGGCAGACCGCGCCCGCGGCCGCGTGATTGCCCTGCTCCGCGGCGAGGACGCGCAGGGGCTCGTCGAGTTCGCACTGCTGCTCCCGGTGCTCCTCCTGGTACTCATGGGGATCATCCAGTTCGGGCTGATCTTCGTGACGTACGTGACGATGAACAACGCCGCGCGCGAAGGCGCCCGGTGGGGCTCGATCTACGTCTACGACACCGGCCTGAGCCAGCCGGCGAACGACACGGCGCGCGGGGACGGAGTCGTCGACCGCATCATCGCCGCACGCGGCGTCCTGAACATGTCGCGCACCTGCGGCAACAACTTCTGCGCCACCACGTCGTGGGCCCCCGCGAACTCATCGTGCCCACCGACGCCGTCGGGCTACACGCTCGACTCATCCGCCCGGAACGGGGGCGCGAACGGAGACACCGTGGTGTGCTACTGGTCGTTGACCGGCTCGGCTCTGAGCTCCGGGCGCCGCGGCTCGTACATGTCGGTCGAGAGCAACTATCACCTGCAGGTGTTCATCCCGCTGCTGTACAAGTTCCTGCCGGACGACCCCATCAAGGGCGCCCCCTGGATCCAGCTCCCCGGCCGCATGACCGTCGTCATCAATTGAGCAGAGCGTCGTAGAGGAAGAGGTTCAACGAAGGACATGGAAGACAAAGCTCACCGCCGCGCGCGGCTGATCCTGATCGTGGGGGTACTGCTAGCGCTCGTCGCGGGAGTGGGCACCTTCGCGATCGCCTCCGCATCCAAGAGCGACACCGCCGCCCCCGTCGCGACGACCCAGGTGCTGGTCGCCGCCCGCGACATCCCGGCGCGAACCGCGCTGAGCGCCGCTGACCTCAAGCTCGTGCGGTACTCGTCGGACATCGTTCCGGCGTCATCGCTCTCCGACAGCAAGGACGCGATCGGGAAGATCGTCACCATTCCGCTCACGACGGGCGAGCCGATCCTCCCCGGCAAGTTCGCCGCGGCGCAGGGACTCACGACGTTCACGGTGTTCCCGCCGGACGTCGAGATCGCGCCCGGAGCGCCCGCCTATCGCGCGTACTCGATCACGGTCCCCGACGCCCAGGCCGTCGGAGGCGCGCTCGCGCCCGGCGACGTCGTCGACCTCGTCTACACGATCAACTACGACCCGTCGAAGGCCTTCCAGCATCCCGATCTGAGCAAGCAGGTCGTCGACTTCTCGGCGAAGATCGCGCTGGAGCGCGTCCCGATCCTCGCGCGCACGGCCGCCGTGTACACGATCCGGACCGACGCCGCCACGGCCGAGCGGCTCGCGTACCTGCAGTCGGCCGGCGGCACGCTTCAGATGCTGCTGCGGGCGGGGAAGGACGAGCGCGCCGCCGGGACGCAGGGCGCGACGTTGGGCCGGTCCTCCAGACCTTCCAGTTCAAGATCCCCGAGAAGCTCACCCCGTAGCATCCGGCGCGGCCGGCAGGCCGCGCGCGCTCCACGCCTCGCGAGCGCGGCGCAGGAGCTGCGCCCGGTCTCCGTCGTTCTCGATGAGGACGTCGGCGGCCGCGCGGAACGCCTCCGCGCTCGACTGGCGTTCGAGGCGCGCGGCGGCATCGGCCGAAGGCGTTCCGCGACGCACGAGCCTCGCGGCGCGCATCTCCGCGGGCGCGAGCACGACCCAGACCTGGTCGCACACCGTCCGCAGCGAGGTCTCGAGGAGCTTGATCGCCTCGACCGCGAGCACCGCGTCGTCCGGGAGCATCGACCGCGCTTCGAGGATCCGCGCGATCACCCGCGGATGCAGGATGCGCTCGAGGCGCTCGAGCTGCCTGGGGTCGCCGAACACGATGTCCGCGAGCTTGCGCCTGTCGACCTCCTTGTCGGCGCCGAGGACGCCGGTCCCGAACGTCTGCACGATCGCGCTGTAGCCGACGGTGCCGCGCAGCTGCTCGTCCTTCGCGATCGCGTCCGCGTCGAGCACCTTCGCGCCGAGATCCCGCAGCATCGCCGCCACGGTCGACTTGCCCGCTCCGATCGGCCCGGTGATGCCGACGACCCGCGCGGTCATGCCTCCTCGCCGCGCGAGGCGGCCCACTCCTCGTACAGCGCCCGCAGCGCCGAATCGAGGTCCTCGTACTCGCGGCCCACGCGGCGGGTATCGAGGTAGTTGCCCGATGCGGCGATCTCCTCTATCCGCGCCTGGAGCGCCTTCACCTGCTCCTCCATCGCGGCGATGCGCGCCTCGATGTCGGCGGACGCCTGCGGCGAAGCATGCGCCGGCGCGCGCTTTGCCCCGGCCGGCGGCTCGGCGCGCTTCCTGACCGGCGCCGTCTGCGCCGCGGCGCGGGCCCGCTGGTAGGCCGACCAATTCCCTTCGAAGCGCGAGAGCGATCCGGACCCGACCACCCACAGCTCCGTCGCGAGGCGATCGATGAAGTACCGGTCGTGCGAGACCAGCAGCATCGTCCCCTGGTACTCCTCGAGCACCTTCTCGAGCGCCTCGCGGGCTCCGACGTCGAGATGGTTCGTCGGCTCATCCAGAACGAGAAGGTTGGCCTCGCGCGCGGCGAGACGCGCGAGGGCGAGGCGGCTCCGCTCGCCGCCCGACAGGACCCCCACGGAGCGGAACACGTCCTCCCCGCGGAAGAGGAACCGGGCGAGGAGATCGCGCGCCGCCTGCTCCCCCAGCCCGCTCGCGTCGCGCAGCGCGTCGAGGACGGACCGCTGGCCGGCGAGGTCCGCCTGGGCCTGCGCCAGGAAGGCGACGCGCGCGGTCGGCGCAGACGCCACGTAGCCCTCGAGCGGCGCCAGCTCTCCGACCAGCGAGCGCACGAGGGTGGTCTTCCCCGCCCCGTTCGGACCCACGATCGCCACGCGCGCTCCGCGGCCGACGCGGAGCGCGGGGGTGCGCAGCAGCGGCGCGCCGTAGCCGACCG
>JALYKU010000104.1 GCA_030774595.1 Chloroflexota bacterium
CGGCGTGGCCCTTGAGCGAGAGGGTCTTGGTGATCGCCGCGGTGAGCGTGGTCTTGCCGTGGTCGATGTGCCCGATCGTCCCCACGTTGACGTGCGGCTTGGTGCGCTCGAACTTCTTCTTGGCCATACGTACTCCTAACTCTCATTCAGCCGGGAGCCCACCTCGGGGATCGAACCCGAGACCTCGTCCTTACCAAGGACGTGCTCTACCGACTGAGCTAGGTGGGCGCGACTTCCAGACACAAAAAAGAGTTGCTCCCGGCAACTCCCTGACCTTGATGACGCAGCAAACATTATCCGCCGGCTGCCGGAGCCGGTCAATAATCAACGCTGTCGACGCCCCGTGGCATCCTCGCAGGCGGAGGGATCGACGTGAAGTGGATCACCCGCGAGCACCCCCATGTGGACCGCGTGGCCTGCCCCTGGCTCATCGAGCGATTCGTCGACAAAGAGCCGGAGTTCATCTACGTCCCCAGCGCCGAGGTGATGGCGACGGCAGAGCGGCTCAAGGGCACGCCGTACGACGTGAAGGACGTCGACCTCGGACATCACGGCCTGGAGTGCAGCTTCGACGCCTTCGTGCACCGCTACGGCCTCGATGCCGATCCGGCCTTGGCGTACATGGCCAAGGTCATCCGCGGCGCGGACACCGCGGACAAGACGATCACCCTGGAGTCCTTGGGCGTCGAGGCGCTCCTCGATGGGGTGCGCGAGCTGCATTACCCCGACGACCAGGCGCAGCGCGAGGCGTCCGTGCCGGTCCTCGAGGCGCTTTACGCGTACTGCAGGTCCAAGACAAAGCGCGCCTGACCTTGGGGGACGCGGCGCAGATCCCGACCACGCACCGGCCTGAGGACCGAGAACGGCTGTCGCTCGCGCAGCTCGCCGGCTACTTCCTGAGGCTCGGGACCCTCGGATTCGGCGGGCCGATCGCGCTCGCCGGGTACATGCAGCGCGACCTCGTCGAGCGTCGTAGGTGGATCACCCAGGACGAGTACCTGGAAGGACTGGCGGTCGCGCAAACCATGCCCGGGCCGTTGGCGGCGCAACTGGCGATGTGGCTCGGGTACGTCCGTCGCGGCTTTTGGGGTGCGGTCGCGGCGGCGGTGCCGTTCATCCTCCCGCCGTTCGTCATCGTGAGCATCGTCGCGGCGTTGTATGTCGCATTCGCCGGGAGCGAGGTCATCCAGGCGCTGTTCTACGGCGTCGGGCCGGCGGTCATCGCGCTCATCCTCCGCGGCGCCTGGAAGCTGCTGAGGGTCACCGTGAAGGCGGACCGCCGGCTCTGGGCGATCTTCGCGGTCGTGGGGGCCATCACCTTCCTCGTCCGGAGCGAGGTCGCGATCCTCTTCGTCGCCGCGGGGTTGGTCGGTGTGCTTCTCTACGCGCCACCAGCGTGGCGCCACTTGCAGGGCACGCCCGCGCTCCTGCCGCCGGGGTTCGGCCAGCTCCTGCCAGCGACTCAGAGCGCCGACCCGAACGTGCTCCTTCAGCTCGGGATCTTCTTCTTCAAGGCCGGCGCCTTCACGTTCGGCTCGGGCCTCGCGATCGTGCCATTCCTTCAACAGGGCGTGGTCCACGACTTCGGCTGGCTCTCGGAGCGAGAGTTCCTGGACGCGGTCGCGATGGGGATGATCACGCCCGGCCCTGTCGTCATCACCGCCGTTTTCGTTGGATACCTCGTTGCCGGTCTCGGCGGCGCGACCGTCGCGGGCGTCGGGGTCTTCCTGCCGCCCTTCCTCATGGTCGTGGCGCTGGGGCCGTGGATCATGCGGTACCGCAAGCGCCCTGCGGTGCAGGGCTTTACGAAGGGCGCAACTGCCGCTGCGGCGGGCGCGATCGTCGGCGCCGCTGGCGTGATCGCGACGCAGGTCCTCGTGAACGTGCCGACCGTGGCTATCTTCCTCATCGCCTTCCTCGTGCTCTGGCGATCCAAGGCCTCGGAGCCGCTGATCGTCGCGGCGTCCGCGGCGATCGGCCTCGCGCTCTTCCCGCTGCGCTAACCGAGGAGCTGCTGGTCATCGGGCGGCCGTCGATCGCGCTCGCGAGGAAGAGAGGCAGAACATTGCCAATGCCGTCGGAGCGTTCGGTGCTGATCGGCGCTCGGAACAAGACGACACCCCGATGCCTCGCGGCTTCGGGGTGTCCGTCTTGTTTCGTCGTTGTCGCGCTTAGCGGACCGGCTTCGCCTTCGTCTTCGCTGCGGCGCTCACGACCTGGCCGTGACCCTTCGCCGCGGCGCTGATCTGCGCGCCCTTGCCGGGGCCGCCCGGGATCGACTTCGCGAGCGCGGAGATCTTCGCGCCCTGTCCGTTGCCCTTGCCGGCGCCGTCGCCGACGTCCTCGGTCGTCCCGCTCTGCTCGTCGGCCTCGTCGGCCTCGTCGGCCTCGAGCTCGTCGCCCTGGCTCTCGACGGTCGCGACCTGGCCGTTGTCCGCGCCAGCGTGGTCCGACGTCGCTGCCGTCGCCTGGCCCAGAACGTCGCTCGTGCTTGCGACTGCCACCGCTGCCGCGCCGCCCACCGCCACGGCACCCGCGAGGACCGCCGCGAGCACCTTGCCGCTCAGAATCTGTCCGATCACGTGTCTTCCTCCGACTCTCTCGCTCGTTTTCCCATCTATCGCGGGCGGAGGGAGGATCGTTGACCGGTAGCCGCCAAGGTTTCGGGCGGAGGGGTCGCGGATACCAGGCCGGTAGGCTACTGATCAAGCAGGCGCTTGCGTCTGGCCGGGGGGAGCGAAATGGAAGACGTCAACAGTTCGCGGCCGGTCGCAGATAGACGGGCGGATGAAGAAGAGGCTGACCTCGCGCGACGGGCCGCGCTCGGTGACCGGCGCGCCTTCGCCGCGCTGTACGACCGGCATCTCAATGCCGTCTACCGCTACGCCTTCTATCGTTTGCGGACCGACGAAGAGGCGGACGACCTGACGAGCGAGGTGTTCCACCGCGCGCTCGTCGCGATGCCGAAGTACGAGCCGCGCCGGCCGTTCCTCGCTTTTCTGTACGGGATCGCGCGGCACGTGGTCGCCGATCGCCTGCGGGCCGCCAAGCCACACGCGAGCTTCGCCGACGCGATCGCGCACCCGAGCGACGTGCCCGGTCTCGAGGACATCGCCGCCCGGCTCGATGACGCGCGCCGGCTGCGCGCGGCGATCGGCCGGCTCACTCCGCTCCAGCAGGAGGTCGTGATCCTGCGCTTCCTGGAGGAGCGCTCGTCGAAGGAGGTCGCGGCGTTCACCGGCAAGCCCGAGAGCACGATCCGCGGCATCCAGATGCGAGCACTCGCCGCGCTTCGAGAGCTGCTCGACGAGGGACCGCGGCGATGAGCCGCCTCGACGAGCGCGAGCTCCTCGCCTTCGCCGCTGAGATCGCCGGCTACCAACGGCCGAGCGTCTCATCGGCTTTGCGAGCGCGCCTCCGCGATTCGCTGATGGCCGCGCCGGTCACCCCGTCACCCGGGCCGGCACTCGCGTGGCCGCGCGCCGCGGCGCTCCGCCCGGTAGTGGCAGCGGTGC
>JALYKU010000105.1 GCA_030774595.1 Chloroflexota bacterium
CGCCTCGGCCGCGCACGCGGCGCACTCCGCCACATGCGCGTCGATGGCGGCGCGCTCCTCGGGCGCAAGCGCGTTCATCACGTAGAGCTCGAGGTCGTCGGTCGGGTGGGTCATCATCGGGCATCACCGCGTGAGAGGCGGGCGGAGCCGTCCTCGAGGGCGCGTCGCAGCTTCTGCAGGCCGATCCTCATCCGGCCCTTCACCGTGCCCAGGGGCACTCCCATGAGCTGCGCCATCTCGGCGTGCGTGTAGCCGCCGAAGTACGCGAGCTCGATCGTCTTGCGCTGGGCCGGGGGCAGCTCCTCCAGCGCCCGGCGCATGCCGGCGTTCGTGACGTTCTGCTCGGCCTGCGCGGCGGTGTCCTCCTCGGACGCGCGGCCGACCGCCTCTTCGAGCGGGGCGGGGCGGAAGGCGGTCTTGCGCCGCAGGAGATCGATGGAGCGGTGATGGACGATCGACATGAGCCACCCGCGCACGCTGCCGCGCTCGTGCCGGTAGCCGCTCGCTCCCTTCCACGCCGCGATGTACGCGTCGTGGACCACATCCTGGGCGGCTTCAGGCTCGCCGAGGATGCGGTAGGCGAGGGTGTACGCGAGGCGCCCGTGGCGGTCGTACAGGGCGGCGAGCGCGTCGAGATCGCGCCGTGCCAGCGCGGCCATGAGATCCGCGTCGGAGGGAACGCTCGGCTGGGCCACCTGCCCACTCTACGTTCGGGGCAGGTCCCCGGATGCCCGAGAAGAAAACGTCCCGAGCGACCCACCTCCGTGCCCTGCCGCTGCTTCGAAGCACAGCGGCCTGGCCGTGGAACCGATCCTCGATATCCTCTCGGACCGCCTTTGATGCTATCTCCGGTTGCGTTCCCGGGCACCAGTGCCTTTTGATGGAATCTCCGGCTCCAGTGCCCTTGGCAGACCCCTCGGGACGAGGTGAAACATACGTCGGCGCCGATCGGGCCCGCAACGCTCTTATCCACAGGTTCGGCAGCGCACCCGCGCCCGTTGTCCACCGGCTCGCGCGGTTGTCCACCGATCTCCCACGTCGCACAGATGGAGCGAGGTGCGGAATACTCAGAAGGTGTCGGACCCGATCCTCGACGTCCTGAATCCGGCGCAGCGCGCGGCCGTGACGCATGGCACCGGGGCGCTGCTGATCCTGGCGGGCGCCGGCTCGGGCAAGACGCGGGTGCTGACCCACCGCATCGCGTACCTCATCCGCGACCTCGGCGTACGGCCGCGCGCCATCCTGGCCGTGACCTTCACCAACAAGGCCGCCCGGGAGATGAGAGAGCGGCTCGTGCGGCTCGTCGGCGAGGCCGACCTCCACGACCTGACGGTCGGGACCTTCCACGCGTTCTGCGCGCGGCTCCTGCGGCGCGATGGTCCCGAGGTGGGGCTCGACCGCGGCTTCGTGATCTACGACGAGGCCGACCAGCGCGCGCTGATCCGCCAGGCGATGAGCGACACGGGCTTCGGCGAGCGGCTCTTCGCGCCCGGGGCCATCGCGTCGGTCATCTCGGGCGCCAAGAACGAGCTGCGCGGGCCGGCCGACCTGGCTTCCTCGCCCCAGGGCCAGCTCGAGCGCGTCGCGGCTGCGGTGTGGTCCCGCTACGACGCGCTGCTGCGCGACAACAGCGCCGTCGACTTCGACGACCTGCTGCTCCTTGCCTGCCGCGTCCTCGAGACGAGCGACCCGGCGCTCGAGCGCTGGCAGGACCGGTACGACCACATCCTCGTGGATGAATACCAGGACACCAACCGAGCGCAGTACGTCCTGCTCCGGTACCTCGCGGGGTTCAAGCAGAACCTCGTGGTCGTGGGCGACGACGACCAGTCGGTCTTCTCGTGGCGCGGGGCGGACGTGCGCAACATCCTCGACTTCGAGCGTGACTACCCGAACGCAGCCGTGGTCAAGCTCGAGCAGAACTACCGGAGCACCCAGGCGATACTGGACGCGGCCCACGCCGTCGTCCAGAACAACGTCGCGCGGAAGGACAAGCGTCTCTGGACCGAGCGCCATGGCGGCGCGCAGGTCGTGGTGGTCGAGGCCTACGACGAGCGCCACGAAGCGGAGCTCATCGCGCGCGAGATCGAGCGGCTCCAGCGGCAGGGCGAGGTCCAGGGGGCGCGCGACGTCGCGGTCCTCTACCGGACCAACGCGCAGTCGCGGGCGATAGAGGACGTGTTCCGTGGATTCGGCCTCGCCTACCAGGTCGTCGGCGGCGTGTCCTTCTACGAGCGCCGCGAGGTGAAGGACGTCCTCGCCTACCTGCGCCTGCTGCGCAATCCTCGTGACAGCGTCGCGCTCGGCCGCGTCATCAACAGGCCGCCACGGGGGATCGGCGCGAAGACGCAGCAGGCGCTGACGGCGTTCGCTCGCGCTCGCGAGATCTCCGCGACGGACGCGCTCCTCCATGTGGAGAACCTCGCCGAGGTACCGCGCCGCCAGCAGTCCGCGCTCTCGGCGTTCGGCGCGCTCGTGCGGCGGCTGACGGACGAAGCGGGCGGTCGCGATCTGCCCGAGCTCATCGACGAGGTAATCGCCGCGTCGGGCTACGCGAGGTATCTCAAGGACGGCACGGAGGAGGGCGAGGAGCGGTTCGCCAACGTTCTCGAGCTCCGCACGCTGGCCGAGGGCCTCCTGGGGCTGCCTCGAGCGGACCAGCTCCCGGCGTTCCTGGAGCAGGTCGCTCTCGTGGCGGACGTCGATGAATACAAGGAGGCGCGGCCCGCGGCCACGCTCATCACGCTGCACGCCGTGAAGGGTCTCGAGTTCCCGATCGTGTTCCTGACCGGGATGGAGGAAGGCGTGTTCCCTCACGCGCGATCGCTCGACGACGAGCACCGGCTCGAGGAGGAGCGCCGCCTCTGCTACGTCGGCATCACGCGCGCGATGGATCGTTGTTACCTCTCGGTCGCTCGCAATCGCACGCTGTTCGGGCGAACGACCGCGAACGCACCGTCGCGCTTCCTCCGCGAGCTTCCGACCGACGGAATCGAGCACCGCGGCCGGATCGAGACCGAGGAGCGCGACATGTGGGACACCCTCGACTGGGAGCGCGGCCGCGCGCACTGGGAGCGCCGCCGCGCCGAGCGCCGCGACACACTCCTGGCGGACCTGCCCGACGCGTGGGCCGGACGGCAGCCGGGCCTCGCCGAGGCGAAC
>JALYKU010000106.1 GCA_030774595.1 Chloroflexota bacterium
CGAGCGAGCCGATCCCGAACCCGGCGACGGCCTGGAGTGCCTGCGCCGACCCGATGCGCGCGGCGGGCGCAAGCTCGGTCACTGCGGTCGAGTAGACGGCGGAATCCGCGGCGACGAGCGCACCGTAAATGCCTCCGATGGCGACGATCGCGGGCCAGGGCGCCGCGAGCAGCGTGCCGAAGCCGATCGAGATCGCGCCGCTGCCCAGCGCGTAGAGCAGCGCGGCGCGCGTGCGACCCACGCGATCGGACAGCCAGCCGCCGACGAATACGCCGGGTACGCCCAGGACGAGGATGAGTGCGGCCCACTGACTGGCCGTCGCCGACGCGTCGGTCGGCGACAGGCCGCGCAGCGCGAACGCCGCCGCGAGGAACGCGGCAAGCCACGCACGCACGATGAACAGCTCCCACGAGTGACCGACGTAGGCGGTGATCGTGCGGACGAGGGGCGCATTTCGGAGCACGCGCAGATCGAGGTGCGCGCGCTCGCCGCTGGTCTCCGGTATTCCGCGGGAGCTGACCGTCGCGACCGGCAGCGCGACGAGGCCTATGGCACCGAGGATGAGGGCTGCCCCGCGCCATCCGAACGGTTCGAGCAGAAGACCGGTCGCGAGGAATGAGAGCGAGCCACCGAGGTAAAACGCGGCGACGTAGAGGCCGACGGCGCTTCCGCGGCGCGCCGGGTCGGAGCTCTGCGCCACGAGACGCACGCCGGGCATATAGACGCCGGCGAGTCCGAACCCTGCGATCACACGGAGCAGCGACGCGGTGATGACGTCGTGCGCCGCGAACGCGAATCCGAGGTTGGCGATCGCGGTGACGAGCGCGCCGATCGCGATCACGCGCGATGGCCGCACGCGATCCGTCAGAGGGAGGACGACGAGGACCGCGGCCGCGTAGCCAAGGAGATACGCGGAGACGACCCACCCGAGCTCGGCGCTCGATGCGTTCCATTCGGTGCGCATGAGCGGGAGCGCCGCGGCGGGCAGCTGCGACGGCAGGAGGACCAGCGCGAGGGTCGCGGAGAGCGCTAGAGAACGCGACTTCACGCGGTCATGGTGACGAACCCCTCGACGCGGCGCTGCGACGCAAGCAGGTTCCGATATCTATGTTGATATCGAACGAATGGGCTATCAAAGTGAAGCGTTGCTCGAAATGCGGCGAGGCCAAGCCGTACTCGGAATTCCACAGGTACAAACGCGGCGATGGTTACCAACGGTGGTGCAAGCGCTGCCGCAAGACTTACGACCACGACTACAACTTGCGCAATCATCGGCGCTGGGCGGACAAGAAACTCGCTTGGCAGCACAGTCGCGCGGCATGGCTGCGGGAAATGAAGACTGACAAGACGTGCACCGATTGCGGCCGAACGTTCCCTCCGGAGGCCATGGAGTGGGATCACCTCCCGGGCACGGTGAAGCTCGGCGAGATCAGCTCGGTTATCGGGAAATGGAGCACTAAACTCATCTTCGAAGAAATCGCCAAATGCGAGCTCGTGTGCGCGAACTGTCATGCGATACGCACCTATAAGAGACTCCGCGAAGGTACGCCCGGGGTGTAGCGCAGCCTGGTAGCGCGTCTGGTTTGGGTCCAGAAGGTCGAGAGTTCGAATCTCTCCACCCCGACCGCACAATTCACAAAGATGCTGATCCACAGGCACGACGAACCGCTGACCGACGCCGAGTGGCGCGACTTCCTCAAGACGCACGACTTCGGCGATTTCATTGTCCCCGGCGCGCCGACGCGCGATCTTCCCGTCGTCGTCCCGACGCACTTCATCTGGGACGGCGACAAGACCGTGCTGCTCCACCTCGCGCGCGCGAACCCGGTCTGGAAAGCCATCGAGGAACGACCGCGCGCGCTGCTCTCGGTCTTCGGCGCGTATACCTACATCCCTGGGCACTGGAACCAGGACGAGTACGGCGTGCCGACGAGCTACTACGCCGCGGTGCAGCTCGCCTGCGACGTCGAACCGATCGACGACGACGCGGTACTCGCGAAGATCCTCGACAGTCAGCTCGCGCACTTTCAGCCCGAGGGAA
>JALYKU010000107.1 GCA_030774595.1 Chloroflexota bacterium
CCATATCTCCAGGCGCTCGGCGCTCGTCAGCCGCCGGCCCGGATCTCCTTGCACGCGCATCGTCGAACCTCCGTGCGATCAGCCCGATCGTGGCTGCTCGCCCCAAACGATGCGTCGATCAGTTGAAACCGCCGTGCTAAACGGCGGTTGCGACCTTCAGCGGTAAGTGGCGCGGTTCTGACAGCGCTCTGTGGCGCAGCACCAACTGATGACCATCGGGCCGCCACCGAGGTTCCAAGGAACTCCGGGACACCCTCGTGATTGCGCCCTCGCTCGGGCTGTGCCACTGTCGCCCCGGTTAGGGCATGCGAGGAGACGTGATGACCGTCCTGGCTCGACTGGACCGCCTGCCGCTGAGCAGGCCGCATTACTACCTGCTCCTGATCGGAGGTCTCGGCTACACCTTCGACGGGATGGATGGGGCGATCGTCGCTTTCCTTCTTCCGTCGGCGCGCCAGGAATGGGGGTTGAGCACCGGACAGCTGGGCATCATCGGTTCCGCGACACCCTTCGGTTTCCTCTTTGGCGCGGCGATCGCCGGGTTCCTTGGGGACAAGATCGGGCGCAAGAAGGTCATGCTGTACGCCCTGCTCTTCTACTGCCTCTTCACCCTCGGCGCTGCAGTCTCGCCGAGCTTCGAGGTCTTCCTCGTGGCCCGCGTTCTGGCCGGCGTCGGCACCGGAGCGGAGAGCGCGATCATCGCCCCGTACCTGGCCGAGTTCGTCCCGGCCGCTCGGCGCGGGTGGTTCATCGGGGCGCTCGCCGGCTTCTTCTCCTTCGGTTTCGTCGCCGCGGCTGTTCTCGGGCGGCTCGTCGTGCCGACGATCGAGGGCGGATGGCGTTGGGCCCAGGTCATCACGGTCCTTCCCATCCTGATGGTCCTGTGGTGGCGTCGCTCCCTAAGCGAATCTCCGCGATACCTGATGCTCAAGGGCCGCACGGACGAGGCGGAGCGTGTCGTCGCCGACTTCGAGCGCAGGGCCGAGCGAGCCACGCGACGACCGCTGCCTCCCGTGCCCGAAGCCACTCAGGAGACGGCCGGCGGCGGAGTGCAAGCCCCGCCGGCAGCCGCGCGGAGCGAGCTTGGACTACTGCCAGCACTGAGGTTCCTGTGGGGCCGCGGCATGGCCAAGCGCACCGCCGTCGTGTGGACGCTGTGGTTCGTCATCACGTTCGCCTATTACGGCTTCTTCTCATGGATCCCGACGCTGCTGGTCGACCGCGGCATCACGGTCACCGCCAGCTTTGAGTTCGCGATCATCATCTATCTCGCCCAGATACCGGGATACTTCTCGGCGGCATGGCTGAACGAGCGTGCCGACCGCAAGAACACCATCGCGGCCTACCTCATCGGAGCAGCCATCAGCGCTTTCGCCCTGAGCCAGATGAACACGTCGCCGACCATCATCGCCGCGGGCGCTTTCCTGTCGTTCTTCCTGGTCGGGGTCTATGCAGGGCTGTACGCCTACACGCCTGAGGTCTTCCCTACCTTCATCCGTGCCACGGGCACCGGCTTGGCGAGCGCCTTCGGACGAATCGGCAGCATCACCGCTCCCGCCATCATCGGATTCTTCGCCGTGGCTCTGGGCTTCGCTGGAGTATTCACGATGACAACAGCGGTGCTCATGGTCGGCGTGATCGCCGTGCTCATCTTCGGCCTCTCCACAGCAGGCCGCTCGCTGGAAGAACTCACCGAATCCAGAGGTCCCGAGAACCGGCTGGCTGGCACCACCCCAGCGGGCGCCTCCGCGGGCCCGGGAGGGCGGGCATGACCGAGGACGAGACGGGGGAGGACGGCCCGGACAGCCGTAACCGCCTCGTCGCGGACGCCCTCGCCGAGGTCGAGTCCGCTGCGCGTCGTGCGGTCGGCGTCCGCCTCTTCACCGTGCTCGCCTGGGACGACGAACGCGGCGCACTGCATCGCGTGTACACCAACGACCCGGTGGCGTACCCGCTCTCGGGAGAGAAGGTGATGCCGCGCAACGCGCCGTGGATAGCCGACGTCGTCGTAGGCCAACGAACGTACCTCGGGCGCGACCCCGCCGGAGTGGCGGAGGTCTTCTCGGACCACGAGCTCATCTCCTCGCTCGGGTGCGGCGCCGTCATCAACGTGCCGGTCGTCGACGGCGGCCGGACGCTGGGGGTCCTCAACCTGCTCGACGCCGAGGGTACCTACGACGAGGCAGCGGTCGCGGCAGCGCTGCCGCTCGCCGATCGCTGCGTCCAGGCTCTGCGAGTCTGGCACGACGCCTCGCCCGGCCCCCCGCAACGGAGGCGCTGACATGACTCGATCGTTGCTCATCCAGCACGCACGAGTCCTCGACGTCAACGACGGCAGCTACCTCGAAGACCACGACGTGCTCTGTGTCGACGGGCGGATCGCCGAGGTGGCGCAGTCCGTGCAGACCGACATCGATGTCGACGTCCTGGATGCACGGAGTGCCGTCATCACCCCGGGCCTCATCGACGCCCACGTGCACGTGACCGCAGCCACAGCGGACTTGACCGCGCTGACCACGTGGGCGCCCAGCTACGTGACCGCCCACACCGGGCAGATCATGAAGGGGATGCTCGACCGGGGATTCACGACGGTGCGCGACGCGAGCGGGGCGGACTTCGGGATCGCGCAGGCGCAGGCGGAGGGCTTGCTGCGGGGCCCTCGCGTACTGTTCTGCGGCAGGGCGCTGAGCCAGACCGGCGGCCACGGTGACGCCCGCTCCGCCGGTCAGCACGCGGGCGGGGACCACCCCTGCTGCGCCGGAATAGGGCGTGTGGTCGACGGCGTGGACGCGGTACGCACGGCGGCGCGCGACGAGCTGCGCAAGGGCGCTCACCACCTCAAGGTCATGGCGTCAGGCGGAGTCGCATCCCCCACGGACCGAATCGACTCCACGCAGTACTCGTTGGACGAGCTGCGAGCCGTCGTCGAGGAGGCGGAGGCCGCCAACCGCTATGTCGCGGCGCACGCCTACACCGCCCGCGCGGTCAACCGGGCGCTGGAAGCAGGCGTGCGCTCCATCGAGCACGGCAACCTGCTCGACGACGAGAGCATCCGGCTGCTGACGGCCCAGGGCGCCTTCCTCGTCCCCACGCTCGTGACCTACTGGGCTCTGAAGGAAGAAGGCATGGAGCACGGACTTCCCCGGGCCAACTGGGAGAAGGTCGATGCCGTCCTCGGGGCCGGCCTCGAGGCGCTGGAGCGAGCAGCAGGAGCTGGTGTGAAGATCGTCTACGGCTCCGACCTGCTTGGCGGCATGCACCGTCACCAGGCGCAGGAGTTCCGCATCCGCGCCGCCGTTCAGCCGGTGATCGACGTCGTGCGCTCGGCCACGACCATCGCGGCGGCCTTGCTCGGTCTCGACGGTGAGGTGGGGGTGATCGCCCCCGGGGCCCAGGCCGACCTGCTGCTGATCGACGGCGATCCGCTCACGGACGTCGGCGCGCTGGCTGACCCGGTGCGTCACCTGCGGTGTGTCGTCCAAGGCGGACGCGTGGTCGTCGACCGCCGCTAAGGCTCCCTGCATGACGGCGGTCGTGTCGATGCGCGGGGAGCGCCGCCGGTGCGAGACGACCGCTGGCAACGGGAATCGAGGAAGAAGACGCCCATGTCGGGTGTATCTGCGGGACGCCCCACTGTGGGACGCCGAGCGAGGCGATCCCAGGCCCGCCGACATCGTGCTGCGCGGCGGCAGGGTCGAGGCGGTGCTGCCGGCGGGCTCGGCGGAAGCCGAGGACGCGTTGTTGGTCGAACTTCAAGGAGCGTTCGTCGTGCCCGGTGGCCGTGGCCGCCCACTCACAGGCTGACTACGCCGGCAGGAACTCCGCCCTCGGCTTGACCACGCCGGCCAAACGCGTGCGCCGCGACAGATTTCAGCCGGAGGAGACCAGCGTGAAGACCGGCTGAGCCCGGCCCACCTCGCGCCCGGCGACGTTGCGGATCGCCGGCCGCGCGTGATCGCGGAGCGCGGCAAGCGCAACATCGTCGAGGGCGCCCAGTTGGCGCAGCGCCTCGGTCGCCGCGACGGCGGCCTGCGAGTACGGCGGCGACCCCCCATCCTCGACCTTCACCGCGATGGCGGTGCCGCCCTCGATGCCGATGCCCTGCACCCCGCTCGCGCCACCCTTCGAGACGACGCGCCCCGCTGCGGCGGTCATGACGTTGGTATCGAAGCGCCCGCGACCGGCAACGAGGTACGGATGCGCGCGCATCGCGTCGCGCACGCGGCCGGCAGCCGCGCGGTATGGCTCCAACAGCGAGCTCGGGTCCGCCAACCGCGCGAAGGCGAGCCCCGCCTGGAACACCGTGAGCCCGAAGCACGGAACACCGCAGCCGTCGACGCCGAGCGGGATGTTCGCGGGTTCCTCTCCCGCCATGCGCGCCACGCTCGCGAGGATCTCCCGCTGCACGGGGTGGTCGGGCTCGAGATAGCGCGCGGTGTCGGCGCCGAGGTGCAGCGCGAGGGCGAGCATGCCCGAATGCTTTCCCGAACAGTTGGAGTGGAGCGCCGTCGGCGCTTCGCCCGACGCCCGCAATGCCTTCGTCGTTTCCGCATCGAGCGGGGCGTGCGCGCCGCAGCGGAGGTGGCCGACGCCCAGGCCGATCCGCGCGAGCACCCGCGCCACGCGGTCGGTGTGCAGCGGCTCTGCGTTGTGAGACGCGGAGAAGATCGCCAGGTCGGCGTCGTCGAAGCCCCACCGCTCGGCCGCGCCCGTGTACACGATCGGCATGGCCTGGAACGGTTTCGCGGCCGAACGCAGGAACGCGCGTTTCGCCCGTGGGTCACCGGCCGAGCAGCGCAACCAGCCGTCCGCTTCCACGACTGCGACGTCGCCGCGATGGATCGTCTCGACGAGCGGCCCGCGCGAGCCTTCGACGAGCGGTACGGACATCAACGCCCCTCCGTGCCCAAGCGCTCACGGATGGCACGCTCGTCTTCGGCGAGCGCGCGGCGCAGGACCTTGCCGATGATCGTCTTCGGCAGCGAATCGCGGAACTCGATCGCCCTCGGGACCTTGAACGGCGCGAGCGCCTCGCGGCAGAAGGCGATGAGCTCCTCGGGTGTCGCCGTCCTGCCGGCGCGCAAGGCGACAAAGGCTTTGACCTCCTCGCCCTTCAGCGGATGCGGGACGCCGATCGCGGCGCTCTCGAGGACAGCCGGGTGCTGCGCGAGCCGCTCCTCGACCTCCCGGGGATAGACGTTGAACCCGGAAACGATGATCAGCTCCTTTTTCCGGTCGACGATCGAGAAGTACCCGTCCGCGTCGACGGTCGCGATGTCGCCCGTGTAGAGCCAGCCGTCGCGAATGGTCTGCGCCGTCTCCGCAGGCCGGCGGTGGTAGCCGTCCATGAGCTGCGGACCGCGGACGATGAGCTCGCCGCGCTCGCCGATCGCGCAGTCGCGCGTGCCGGTCTCCCGGTCGACGATGCGCGCCTCAACGTCGGGGAACGGCACGCCGATGCTCCCCTCCTTCTGCTTGCCTTCGCCGAAGATGGGGTTGCAGTGCGTCACCGGCGATGCTTCGGTGAGCCCGTAACCCTCGACGAGGCGGCCGCCGGTGAGCTGCTTGAAGCGGCGCGCGGTCTCGACGAGCAACGGCGCGGAGCCGGAGATACATGCTTCCACCGAGCGGAGGTCGTAGCGCTCGGCGAGCGGAGAGGCGTTGATCACGTTATAGATGCGAGGCGCACCCGGAAAGAGCTTGGGGCGGTGCTTGTGGATGTCCCTCAGCACCCGTTGGACGTCGAACTCCGGCTCGAGGATGAGCGCGGCAGCCGACTGGACCGCGAGGTTCATCACGACCGTCAGGCCGTAGACGTGGAACAGCGGCATGACCGCCATGATCGCGTCCTGCCCGTCGCGTAGGTTCGTGAACCACGCGCGGGACTGAAGCGCGTTCGCCACGAGCGCGCGATGCGTGAGCATCGCCCCCTTCGGCACGCCGGTGGTACCGCCGGTGTACTGGAGGACCGCGACGTCCGAGGGCGCGGCGGGGACCCCGGCGGGTCGCCCGCGCGTCCGCAACACGTCTTTGAACGCCTTGGCGCCGGCGTCGCCGCTGAAAGCGACGCGGTGCCCATCGCGGCGCTCCCTCGTCAGCGTGAATGCCGCGCGCAGCGCGGGAGGCATCTCCTCCTTTATGTTCGTCACGACCACGTTCCGCACCACGGTTCCCTGGCGGGCGGCCTTCGCCACGGGGTAGAGGCGCGACAGCACGACGATCGTCTCGGCGCCCGAGTCGGTGAGCTGCTCGCGGATCTCGGGCGGCGTGTAGACGGGATTGCAAGGGACTACCACGCCACCGGCGCGCAGCGTCCCGAAGAACGCGATGACGAACTGCGGGCAGTTCGGGAGCATGAGCGCGACACGGTCGCCGGGACGGACCCCGACTCCCTGCAGGCCGGCGGCGAAGCGATCGACGTCGGCGCGCAGCGAGCGGTAACTGCGGCGGCGGCCGAAGAAGATCGTCGCCGTCGCGTCCGGATGGGCGTCAGCGGCCGCGTCCAGCATCGCCTGCAGCGTCACCTCCGGATAGACCAGCGACGCCGGCACGCCGGGGTCGTAGTGGCGGGTCCATGGCCGGCTCGCGAGCGGCGAGGCCTCCTTCGCGACGACCGCGATCGGCCTCATCGCAGGAGCTCCTCGGCGATGATCATCCGCTGTACCTCGCTGGTGCCCTCGTAGATCCGAAGGATGCGGGCGTCGCGATACGCGCGCTCGATCCCAAGGTCCTTCATGTACCCCATCCCTCCATGGATCTGGAGAACGCGGTCGGCGACGCGGCCCGCCATCTCGGACGCGTAGAGCTTCGCCATCGCGGCCTCGGTCGGGATGCGCCTGCCCTGGTCCAGCTTGCACGCCGCGTCGTAGACCATCAGCCGCGCGGCGTGGATCTCGACCGCGGAGTCCGCGAGCATCCACTGGATGGCCTGGTTCGAGGCGATCGGCCTCCCGAATTGCGCGCGCCCCTTGCTGTGCGCGATGGCCAGCTCCAGGAGGTATTGGCTCGAGCCGACCGCCCCAGCCGCCAGAGACACGCGTCCGATCTCCAGGGCGGCAAGCGCGGCCCTGAACCCCTCGCCGACCTCGCCACCGAGGACGTTCTCTGCGGGCACCTCGCAGTCCTCGAAGAGCAGCTCGCTCGTCTGCGAACCGCGCAGTCCCATCTTCTCGTCGACCTTCCCGACGCGAAAGCCCGGGACGCCCCTCTCGACGATGAAGGCGGTGATCCCGCGGGCCCCGAGACTCCGGTCGGTGGCCGCGTAAACGACCACCACGTCGGCGATCGGGCCGTTGGTCACCCAGATCTTCGTGCCGTTCAGGACCCAGCCGTCGCCGCGGCTGACCGCGGTCGTCTGCAGTGACGCCGCGTCGGACCCCGCACCGGGCTCCGTGAGGGAGAACGCGGCGATCCTGCGGCCCGCACACAGGTCAGGCATGTAGCGGCGCTTCTGCTCCTCGGTCGCCGCGAGGAATATCGACATCGTGCCGATCGACGTGTGCGCGCCGATGACGTTCGAGAACGCCGCCGACGCTCGTCCGAACTCCTCGAGCGCGAGGCAGTAGCCGAGATCCCCCGCGCCGACTCCGCCGTACTCCTCGGGGAACGGCAGCCCGAAGAACCCGAGCCGCCCCATCTCCGCGAGCAGCTCCGCCGGGATCCGGTCCTCGTTCTCGACCTGGCGCTCGAGGGGCCGCAGCCGCTCCTCGACGAACTGCCTGACGGTCTTGCGCAGCAGCAGCAGCTCCTCGGGGATGTCGAAGTCCATGGCTACGGCCCCCCGGGGGCCGTAGCCACGAAGCGGTTGACCAGCGTCATGCGGCCACCGTTGCCTGGGCGGCGGGCGCGGTCAACACCGGGTCCCTCATGGCTCGGGGTCTGAGGGGCCCAAGGCCCCTCAATCGAGGGCCTCTCCCACGTGGATCGCTGCGATGCCGAGGGTCATGCGCTCGTAACGCACGCGGCTGAAGCGCGCCTCGCGCATCATTCCGGCGAGCGCTTCGGCGCGCGGAAAGCTCCGCAGCGAGCGCGGCAGGTAGCGGTACCCTTCCCGGTCGCCCCCAAGCGCGACGGCGAGCCGCGGCGCCACATGGTCGAAGTAAAGCCGGTACAGCGCGGCGAAGGCGCGCGGGCTGGGATGCGACAGCTCGAGGATGACCGCACGGCCGCGTGGCCGCAGCACGCGGCGGAACTCCGCGAGCGAGCGCGGCAGGTCACCGACGTTGCGGATGGTGAAGCCGCTCACGATCCGATCGACCGATGCGTCGAGCAGTGGGAGCGCCTCGGCGCTCGCGATGACCGGCGTGTACCGGTCACCCTCGGGCATCGCACGAGCTCGTCGAACGGAGACCGCGAGCATCCCCGGGGAGATGTCAACGCCCACGACGCGCGCGGTCGTCGGCGAGGCCGCGAGCAGTGCGAAGGACAGGTCTCCCGTCCCCACGCCGACGTCGAGCGCCCTCTCCCCACGGGCGAGGCGGGCGAGCGCGATGGCCCGGCGTCTCCACCAGAGGTCGGTCCCGAGGGAGAGCACCCGGTTCAGCCGGTCGTATCGGATCGCGATCCGATCGAACATCGCGGCGATGCGCCTGTCGTGGTCCCCGGCGTCGCGCACGCCGCAACGCTAACCTCTTTCTCCGTGGCCACGGTGCTCTTCGTATATGCGCATCCCGACGATGAGTCGTTCGGCATCGCAGGCACGGCGATGAAGCTGGCCGACGCGGGTCACGCGACCGCGATGCTCACCCTCACGCGGGGCGCTGCGGGGCTCTGGTTCGGCCGTGAGCCCGGCTCCTGGACACCACGCGAGCTGGCCGAAGAGCGCGCGCATGAGTGGCGCGCCGCGGTGGAGGAGATCGGCTTCCGCCATTCGCGCCTTCTCGAGTGGCCCGACGGCGGCGTCTCGGTGTCCCCGATGGATGATGTGACCGGCGGGATCGTCGAGTACATGCGTGAGCTGCGTCCGGACGTCGTCTGCACGTTCGGGCCGGAAGGCGCGGGCAGCGAGCACGATGACCACCGCGCGACGTCATTCCTCGCTGCTCGCGCGTTCGCTCGCGCCGCGATCGCCGAGCAGTACACGGAGCTGGGACCGGCGCACGCCGCGCAGCGGCTCTTCTTCAACGCCGCGCCGCCGTTCAGCGGCGAGCACCTCGCATACGGCGCGCTGTCGCCGACGCATTCGATCGAGATGGGCGCCTACCGCGACCGCAAGGTTGCCGCGTTCGAATGCCACAAGACGCAGTTCAAGGATCGCGACCGATTCTACGAGATGCTCGATCGGCGCACCGGCAAGGAGCACTTCCACCTCGCGATCGACCGCAGCGGCGCGCCGGCTCGCGGCGACGACCTGCTCACGTAAGACGGCGGCCGATGGAGCTCCTGACGCTGCCGCTGGTCCTTGCGGTCGTGCTCCTCGAGCTGACCGTCGGCGGCGCCTTCGTCCTGTGGCTCCTGGACCGTCAGCGGCAGGCTCCCAGCGGCTTCGTGAAGCTCACGGCATCCGTTGGCGTCGGGACCGCCGCCCTGGCGACGGCCCTGGTGCCGGCGCTGCCGAGAGGCGACGTCGTCGGTCGGGCGGGGTTGTCGCCTGGGCCGCTCAGCCTCTTCGGATCGGCGATATTCGTGGTCCTCGCTCTTGCGATCATCGAGCTGATCGCGGCGTTCACGGCGTGGCCGCGATTCCGTGCCGCGGCCAGCATCGCGGTGCTCGCGGGCGGCACGCTATCGCTCCTCGTCGCGGCGGTCGCGCGACCCACCGAGTCTCCCTACGACGTCTTCGCACTCGTGGCGCTCCCCATCGGCGCGCTCGCCGTCGGCGGCGCGGACGGCGCGATGCTGCTCGGACACTGGTACCTCGTCACGCCAAAGCTCACCACCGGGCCACTCCGTCAGGCCGCGCTCATCGTCTTCGTCGCAGTGGTCGCCCAGCTCCTGCTATTCGTCGTGGCGTTCGCGCGCGGCGACATCTCGATGAACTGGGACGTCCCCTACCTCATCGCCACCGGCATCCGGGGCGGAGTCGGCATCCTGATGACCGGAGTCATCGCCGCGGCCGCGTGGTCGTCAGCGAAGACGAATACACAGGCGGCAACCGGCCTCCTCTACGTCGGTCTCGGCACGGTCCTCGCGGGCGAGATCGGGGCACGGGTCATCTTCTTCCTCACGGGAGTCGCGCTCTAGTCATCCTCAGCAACTGGGTCGACGGCTTCGCCGCACCAGCCACACGCCCTCCCTCCAGGTCTCGCCTAGCGTCGAGCACGAAGCAGCAGTCGAGGGGACTGGAGAGCCCGAGGCGCGTGGTCCACAAATACCATCGGCACACCATCGGACGATCTTTGCAGACCGTGCCTCCACGAGGGCTGGCTTCCGCTCTGGAGCGGCATCTGGCACGTCGGAAGACCAAGCCTCGTCGTCAGCGCGTCGCGGCGCGCCTCCGCGGCCTGCGGTCGCGGGGCAGCTCCTCCTCGAGCTCCTTCCACTCCCGCGCGCTGTAGAGGTTCGCGGCGATGACGCCATCGATGAGGAGCAGCGGCAGGCCCGCGATCGCGAGCAGGAACGCCGCCGGCGATGCGGCCGCGGCGCCGAGATCGCCCGAGCGGAGCGCCGCGGACGCCACGTAGACGACGAGAGCGCCGGCGGCCGCGACAAGGTCCGTGCGCGCCAGCGTGCGTTCGCCGGGCAGCACATCGGCGAGCTCGGCCAGCCCGCCGAGCAGCGCGAGCGCGATGACCACGGCCGTGGCGATCGCGAGCCAGTACGCGGCGGTGACGAACGCGTTCGTCTGATTCGAGCCCCACGCGAACCACGCCATCAGGTCGAGCAGCGTCGTGGCGACGCCGAGGCCGACCGCGATCTGCGCGACGTGCGGCCGCGGGGCGAAACCGAAGCGGCGACCCTGCAGCAGCTCCTTCACCGACAGCGATGTTAGTGGGGATGTGCCCGCGCGGGTGACGGGCGACCGCCCGAATCAGCCGGCTTTCAGCAGCCCGGCTCGCCCGGATGACCGCAGCACGCCTGGCGCTGCACCGCGCGGATCCACACGTTGCGCACCACGAGCGCGACGCGGCGGTGAACGGCCACATCGGAGGAGAGGAAGTTCCGCACGAACCACGCGAAAGCGGGCAACACGGTGCCTACTATCGCTGCGTGTCCGAGACAGTGCACACCCGGCATGGCGATCTGTCGCTCGAGCAGATCGCGGACGCGCTCCCGGGCACCGGAGAGCTCATGGCGTCGGTCGGCGATTCATGGTGGCGCTGCGCGTATGCCGCTCGCGGCGGCAACTGGCCGCTCGCGGCGTACTTCGCGCGGCGCGTGCGCGGCACGAGCCGGAAGCTCGCGGTGCTGCGCCCCAAGTACGCGGAGCGCGTCGCCGACTTCGAGCGAGGACCGCTCGCGGGGGTGTTCGCGGCCATCGAGACACGCGACCGTCCGAGATTCGAGGACGCGTTCGCGCGAGCGACGGCGGCGGCGAACCAGAATCACGTCGAGACGGGCTACGCCTACATCCGCTGGGTCCTGCCGGACGAGCCTCCGCGGGACCTGGACCTGGGGCGCGGTCAGGAGTAGGCGAAGCCCGCGTCAGGGATGGGCGTCGAACCAGTCGGCGATGCGTCGGCAGTGCTCGACGCGATTGCGCGGCCTGCCGCTGCGGGTGAGGTCATGGTTGTCCTCGGGGAAGCGCACGAAGACGGCCTCGCGCCGGAGCACCTGCAGCGCGACGAAGAGCTGCTCGGCCTGTTCGATCGGGCAGCGGAAGTCGTTCTCCGCGTGCAGGATCAGCAGCGGTGTGCGGATCTTGGTGACGTGGTGGAGCGGCGACCGGTCTACGTATCGCGACGCGTCGTCCCACGGCAGCACCCCGCCCATCTCGTGCTCCCAGAAGTGCCATCCGATATCGCTCGTGCCGAACGACGAGACGTTGTTGCTGATGCTGCGCTGCGTCACGGCAGCCTTGAACCGTTCGCCGCGCGTGATCGTCCAGTTGGTCATGAAGCCGCCGTACGACCCGCCGGTGACGTAGAGCCGGTCGGAGTCGACCCAGTCGTCGCGCGCCACGTGGTCGAGCCCCGCCATCAGGTCGTCGTGGTCCTTGCCGCCCCAGTCGCCGACGCACGCCTTCACGAACATCTCGCCGTACGCGTGGCTTCCGCGCGGGTTGATGAGCAACACCGCGTACCCGCGGCCGGCGAGGACCTGGAACTCGTGGAAGAACGAGTGGCCGTACGCAGTGTGCGGTCCGCCGTGGATCTCGAGCACCAGCGGCCAGCGCCGCGCGGGGTCGAAGCCGCGCGGCCGCAGCAGCCACCCCTCGATGGGCCAGCCATCGGCACCCGCGAATTCGATGCGCTCGAGCGGACTCACGTGTCGGTCGGAAAGGAGGTCCGCGTTCACGTGCGTGCGAAGCCGCACGTCGACGCCGAGGCGCCCGGCCACGACATTGCCGGGGTCCTGCGCCGTCGCGAGCACTCCGGCGAAGCGCTGCCCGTCGGCCGCGATCGAGAGCGTCACCAGCTGGTGGGCCCCGAGCGTCTCGGCGCGTACGTCGCCCCCGCTGGATGCGCACGAGTAGGCGTTCGCGGTGCCCTGGTCAGACCCGACGAACACCACCCGGTCACCGGACCATCTCGGCGGGAGCGTCTGGGTGGGGCCGCGCATGTCGCTGATGACGACCGAGCCGACCGTCCGGTCCCAGCGGTCGAGCAAGTCCCGGCCGGCGCCGCCCTCGCGCGGAAATACCCAGAGGTGGACGTTCTCGGCCGCGGACCCGATGGCGTCGGGCGTGCCGTAGCACCCGACCAGCGTCCCGTCGGGGCTCCACCCGGGGTTGCCGTACGCGCCGCGCGCGTCGGTGATCCGCCGCGGCTCGCCACCGTCGGCGGGCACGGTCCAGATGTCCGCGACGGTGTTGCGGTCACGGTCCGCGGTCCGGTTCGAGACGAAGGCGATCTCGCGGCCGTCGTGCGAGAACGCGGGCTGGCCGTCGTCCCAGTCGCCGTCGGTGATCCGCCGCTGCTCGCTGCCGTCGAGCGCAAGAGACCACACGTGCTTCCGCCGTCCGTCGGAGAGGCCGTGCTCGTCGCTCCGGTACCGCAGCCGGTCGTACACGCGGATCCCATCGCCCGCGTCGTCACCGCTGCGAGGCGGCTTCGCGACGCAGAGCAGGGTGCGCGAGTCGGGGGACCACGCGATGTCCGAACAGCCGTCCGTGAACGAGGTGAGCGCGCGGGTCTCGCCGCCATCGATCGCCAGGACGTGCACCTGTTTCGGCGTTCGGGTCTTGTCTTCGGTGTGCTCATGCTCCTCGCGCCCGCCCCGATCCGATAGGAACGCGAGCCATCTGCCGTTCGGCGACCAGCGGGGAGTCGTGTCGTTGGCCTCGCCGTCGGTCAGGCTGGCGGGGGCGTCGTCACCCTCGAATGCGACGACCCATAGCGCCGAGCGATACGACCGATCGTCCGCCACCGCCTTCACCGCGTAGGCGATGCGCGTCCCGTCGGGTGCGATGTCGGCATCGGTGAGGAAGCGCAAGCGGTACAGATCCTCCGGGACGACCGGAGGCAAGAACTCGGGCAAGTTGCGCGTAATCTTGGCACAGGTGCCATTCACGGATCGCCGCACGGGTCTGCTCGTCGGAGCGCTCGCCGCGTTCTTCGCCCTCGACGCGGCGTTCCTCGGAAGCGTCGCCGGGATCGGGTTCGCCCCGGTCGCGCTCGCCCAGGCGGTGGTGGAGGTGCTGCCCGGCGCGATCACGGTGCCGCTCATCGAGCTGCTTCAGTTCTGGGCCGAGCGGCTCTTGATCGCGGGAGTCATCGTGGCCTTCTTCGCGGCCGGGGCCCTTGCCGGCGCGTTCGCCGTGGACCCGCAGCGCCGCGACCGCGAGGTCATCGCGCTCGCGGCGGGACCGTGGATCGCCGCCGTCACTCTCGCGCGGCTCTTCGCCTCGGCGAAGGTCGACCTTCCGAGCAACATCCTCGACGCGTCGATCGGCGCGATCGTACAGCTCGCGGCGCTGGCGTTCCTCGTTCCGACCACGCTCCGCACGCGCGATGAGGTGGCCTCGCCGTCGCGCCGGCGGGCGCTCCTCGGCGTGGCGGGGCTCGCCGGGCTGGCGGCCGTCGGCAGCCTCCTCGGCGGCTCGCTGCTGCGGGTCGGCAACGCGGTCGGCGACATGCCGGCGGCCGCTCGACGCCTCGTGAAGCGCGCGGTCGCGACGCCGGCGGACGAGCGTCTCGATCACCTGGCCGGCGCGACCCGGCGTCTCACCTCCAACGCCGATCACTACGTCGTCGACTCGGCCCTCATCAAGCCCCATGTCGACATCGCCGAATGGCGGCTCGACGTGAAGGGGGCGGTCGACCAGCCGTACTCGCTCACGTTCGATGAGCTTCTGGACCTCGATGCCGTCGAGCAGCTTCACACGCTCGAGTGCATCAGCAACACCCTAGGCGGCGACCTCGTGTCCACCGCGCTGTGGACCGGCGTGCCCCTGCGCGACCTGCTGCAGCGGGCCCGCCCGCGGCCGGATGCGTTCGACGTCGTGCTCCGCTCGGTCGACGACTACACGGATTCGTTCCCCTTGGCGAAGGCGATGGAGCCGGAGACCCTCGTCGCGTACCTCATGAACGGCAACACCCTGCCCCAGGCGCATGGATATCCGGCGCGGGCGCTCATTCCGAACATCTACGGCATGAAGAACGTGAAGTGGCTCCGCAGCATCGAGCTCGTCCCGTACGACTTCCGCGGCTACTGGCAGGACCGCGGCTGGTCCGACATCGCGACCGTGAACACGAACGCGCGCATCGACGTGCCCGGGCGGGCGCTGCGCTGGAGTGGCGGCGCGACGGACGTCGCGGGCATCGCCTTCGCGGGCGCGAGGGGCATCAGCAAGATCGAGATCTCCACCGATGGTGGCGGAAGCTGGTCACAGGCCGAGATGGAGCAGCCTCTCGGACCGCTGACCTGGGTCCGATGGCTGTACCGGTGGACGCCCTCGGGCAGCGGCCCGTTCCGCATCGTCGTGCGGGCCACCGACGGCCACGGCGACCTGCAGACCAGCGTCGACCGCGAGCCGTTCCCGAACGGCGCGACAGGCCTCGACTCGGTCGACGTGGTCGTCCAGCGCGCGTAAGAGCGCCGGCGCGTCCCCCGGCCGCGATGCTCACTCCCAGCCGCCAGCTTGTACGCTCTGCGACACATGGCGAAACGGCGCTTCAGCATCACGGCGGTCCTGCCGCCATACGCACCGCCGCGCAATGAGTGGCGCCGGCGCGTGCATGGCGCCGTGCTCGAGGCGCAGACCAGGCGCGGTGTCGGCTACCGCGAGACGGACCGCGTCGAGGTGCGCATCGGCCTCGCGATCGGCGACCGCCCGCTCGAGATCCACGAGATCGATGAGCGGGTCAAGGACACCTTGGACGCGCTCGAAGGCAGGATCGCGGGCCCACGCAGCCGGCGCCGGATCGCACCGATCATCCCCGACGCCGACCAGATCCGGCGCATCGTCATCGAGAAGGCGCCGGCCAGCCGCCGCGGACGCGCCTTGGGTGAGATAGCGATCGGCCGCTACCGTCGGCGGCGGAGTCGCTAGCGTCGGCCGAAGATCCCATCCACGGCGTGGACGCCGGTCGCGAGACTTCAAAGACCATGAGGGCACTCGACAAGCGGCCGCGCGAACGGCGGCGGACCGCGGCGCGAACGTCGGGTGAGGCCGCACTAACCTCTGACCCGTGATGGACCCGTGATGCACCCGTGATGCACCCGTGACACAGCGCAAGCGGCTCGGCCCCGGCGCGCTCGTCTGGGCCGGATTCGACGGTCCGCAGGTGCCCGGCGTGCTGCTCGACGCCATCCGCGACGGCCGCATCGGCGGCCTGGTCCTGTTCGCGTTCCGCGGGAACATCCGCTCGAAGGAGCAGGTGCGCGCGATGCTGGCCGAGGCGCAGCAGGCGGCGGCGCGCGGTGGCCATGAACCGATCCCGGTCGGGGTGGATCAAGAAGGCGGCGCGGTGGTGCGCATCGCGTATCGCGCGGCGATGCCGAGCGCCATGGCCATCGGGGCCACGGCCGACACCCAGCTCTGCGAGCGCGCGGCTCGCGCCGTCGCGGAGGGACTTCGCGCGGACGGCATCGCGCTCAACCACGCGCCCGTGTGCGACGTCAACGTGGAGCCGCGCAACCCGGTGATCGGCACCCGCGCCTTCGGCGACGATCCGCGGCGCGTCGCGGCCTTCGCCGCGGCGTGGGTGCGCGGCTCGGAGGGCGCCGGCGTGGCGACGTCGCCGAAACACTTCCCCGGCCACGGCGCGGCCGCTATCGACTCGCACCACCACAGCGTGGCGATCGGCGCCGATCGGGGGCTCCTCGAGCGGCGAGAGCTCGTCCCGTTCCGCGCAGCGTTCGCGGCCGGCGCATCGGCCGCCATGACCGGCCACATCCGCTTCCCCGCGCTCGACGCGCACAATGTCGCGACGCTGTCGCGGGCCATCCTCATCGACCTGCTGCGCAACGATCTCGGGTTCACGGGACTGCTCTTCACCGACTCGCTCGACATGTCCGCGATCGCCGATATTCCCGGATCGTCGCCCGTGGTCACGAGGGCGCTGAACGCGGGGATCGACGCGGTCATGGTCACGAGCGGCATCGAGCGGCAGCTGGCTGCGACCGACGAGATCCTCGAAGGCGTGCGTCCGCGCCGGGTGGCCGAGGCGCTGCGCCGCGCGACGCGCTTTCGCGAGCGTTTCGGTATCTGCGTTCCGGACGGCGACATCGACGACGCGGGCGCCCGCACGGCCGCGCGCGAGATCGGCGAACGATCGATCACGCACATCGGCCCGCCGCTTCCACATCTCGGCGGAGCGCTGCGCGTCACCGCGGTCGCGCCAGAGCGCGGCTCGCCGGTCGAGGAACTCGCGGACCCGCTCGGCACCCTCGAGTCCGCGCTGCGAGCGCGGCTCGGCGAGCGGGTGCGCTTCGCGCGCGACGCATCCGTCCCCGACGGCGACGGGATCCTCGTCGTGTGCTCGAGCGGCGCGTACATCGACGATGCGCAGGCGAGGCGGGTCCGCGCGCTGCTGGCGGACGGCGGGATCCTCTGCGCGCTCCGCTCGCCCTACGACGCGGCGATCGTTCCCGAGCGCCCGGCGCTGCTCACATTCGGCGACGTGCCCGCCTCGCTCGAGGCCCTCGCGGCGGTCCTCTCGGGCGAACAGCCGGCGAGGGGCACACTTCCCGTCAGGCTCGGATGAGGCGGCGGGCGCTCTTCGCGGCCGCGGCTGGCGCCGCCGTCGCCGCGGCGTGCGCACCGGTCGCCGCACCTTCGCCATCCGGGCCTCCTCCGACCTCCACCAAGCGCGCGCGCGACCTGCTCGCGCGCATGGCCCCGGCCGAGCGCGTCGGTCAGCTCATGAGCGTCGCGTTCCACGGGCGCAGCGTCACTCCGGCTTTGGAGGCGATGATCCGCGAGCGTCGCGCCGGCGGCGTCATCGTCTTCAAGGAGAACTTCGACGATG
>JALYKU010000108.1 GCA_030774595.1 Chloroflexota bacterium
GCATTCGGCGCGTCGAGGACCAGCGTCCGCCGCCCGTCGCTCACCACCGTCGACGGGCCCTTCAGGACGACCACGGCCTTCCAGGCGCGTGCGTGCCGCTCGGTGAACGTGACGCGCGCGGCGCCCGTCGGTACCACGCGGCCCGCGAGGCGGGCCGCCTCGCCGTCGTGCGGTGTCAGGACGGCCTTCGGGGGCAGCAGCGACGGCCAGCGCTCCGTCCGCGCGAGCGCGTTCAGACCATCGGCATCGACGACCGTCGCGACGCCTCGCGCGTTGCGCAGCACGGCGCCGACGAATTCATCGGTGCCGGTCGCGTGCGCGAGTCCCGGGCCGAGGAGCAGGGCGCGGATCTTTTCGCCGAGGAGCGTCGCGAGCTGGGCCGCGGCACCGACCGCGACGGTCCCGGGCTGCGATTCGGCGAGCGGGAAGAGGGTGATGTTCGCATCGAGACCGGCGATGGATTCGATGAGCGAGCGCGCGCCGGCCGCGGTCACGACGCCCGCGCCGCACCTGTTCGCGGCGCGTGACGCGAGCAGCAGCGCGCCGGGATAGCGGAACGATCCGCCGACCACGACGACGCGCCCGCGCGCTTCCTTTCCCGAGTCCGCAGGGAGCGGCCGCAGTACCGCGCGCACGGCCCGGACATCGAGGGCGGCCGGGGAAGCGTCCTTCAGCCGGCGGTCCCGATCCCGACGGCCACCGCCACCGCCAGCTCGCGGATGTGCGAGATGCTGACGGTCAGAGGCTCGGCGAGCCCGAGGGCGCGGCGGCGCGCGTCCGCGCGGCCATGGAGCGCCACTGTCGGCTGGCCGAAAGGTGTGCGCTTGATCTCTATCTCGCGCCAGCCGACGCCGCGCACGCCGAGCCCGAGCACCTTCGACACCGCCTCTTTCGCGGCCCAGCGGCCGGCGAGGTGCAGCACGTTGCGCCGGCAATACGCCTGCTCCCAGTCGGTGTAGACCCGCCGCAGGAACCTTTCGGGGTGCTTCTCGAGCACGCTTCGGATGCGGCCGGTCTCGATGATGTCGATGCCGACGGCGGTGGGAGGGTCGGTCACTCCCTCGATCCCATCTCGCTGCGCCGGCTCCGCCTGCTCCGTTCGGTGGGGCCGGGACGGCTCGGTCGGGCGAAGCCCTCCCTTGCTCACTCGACGGTCACCGATTTGGCCAGGTTCCGGGGCTGGTCGACGTCGTTGCCGCGGCGGTCGGACACGTGGTACGCGAGCAGCTGGAGCGGGACCACCGCGAGCGCGGGCGACAGGAGCTCGTTCGTCCGCGGGATGCGGATGACCTCGTCCGCGTGGCCCGCGATCTCGAGGTCGTCGTCGTGCGCCAGCGCGATGACGACGCCCGCGCGGGCCCGCACCTCCTGGATGTTCGAGAGCATCTTCTTGTACAGCGGCCCGCGGAGCGCGATGGCGACGACGGGCAGATGCTGGTCGATCAGCGCGTTGATGCCGTGCTTCATCTCCCCCGCGGCCGTTCCCTCAGCGTGGATGTACGAGAGCTCCTTCAGCTTGAGCGCGCCCTCGAGCGCCGTCGGGTAGTTGACGCCACGGCCGAGGTGGAGGAAGTCGTGCGCCTCGTGGTACTTGTACGCCAGCGCGCGGACCTTGGGCTCCTCCCGCAGGACCGCGTCGACGAGCGTCGGCAGGTGGAACGCTTCGGCGAGCATCTGGCGCGCGGTCTCGCGGTCGATCGTCTCCCGCCGCTGGGCGAGGTACAGCGCGAACAGATAGAGATCGACGAGCATGCTCGTGTAGGCCTTGGTCGACGCGACCGCGATCTCGGGGCCCGCATGCAGGTAGATCACGTCGTCGGCGCTCCTGCTCGCCTGGCTGCCCACGACGTTCACGATCGTTAGCAGCCGGGCGCCGCGCCGTCGCGCCTCCTCCATCGCCGCCAGTGTGTCGACGGTCTCGCCCGACTGGGTCATGGCGATGACGAGCTGGCCCGGAAGGACCACGGGCTCGCGGTAGCGGTATTCGGAGGCGATCTCGACGTCACAGGGGATGTGCGCGAGGCGCTCGATCAGGTACTTGCCGATCAGCGCGGCGTGGAAGGCCGTCCCGCAGGCGACGAACGTTATTCGCTGGAGGCCGCGGACGTACGTCTCGTCCATGCGGAGATCGCGGTCGAAGACGACGCGGCCGGTACCGCGCTCGACGCGTCCCAGGAGCGTGTCCGAGATCGCGCGCGGCTGCTCGTGAATCTCCTTCAGCATGAAGTGCTTGTAGCCGGACTTCGCCGCGGAGATCGGATCCCACGCGATCATCTGCGCCGACTTGGATCGCGGCTCCCCGTCGAATCCGCGGAAATCCACCCGGTCCGCGGTAACGATCACGAGCTCGCCCTGCTCGAGGAACGTCACGCGCCTGGTGTGCTCGAGCAGCGCTGGGATGTCCGACGCGATGAAATTCTCACCGTCGCCGTGGCCGACGATGACGGCTCCGGCGTTGCTTATGCGCGCGGCGACGATCTTGTCCGGATCGCTCGCGGACAGGAACGCCAGCGCGGCCGCACCCTCGAGCCGAGGCAGGACGGCGAGCGCCGCCTGCTCGAGGGTGCCGCCGCGCGTGAGCTCGTCCTCGAGCAGATGGACCACCACTTCCGTGTCCGTGTCGGATGCGAAGCGGTGCCCGGCGTCTTCGAGCGGGCGCTTCAGCTCCTCGAAGTTCTCGATGATCCCGTTATGGATGACGGCGGTCACCGAGCCGCAGTCGACGTGCGGGTGCGCGTTCTGCTCGGTCGGCCGTCCGTGGGTCGCCCAGCGCGTGTGGCCGATGCCGGTCGTGCCCTCGAGCGGCCGCTGGGCGACGACCGCCGCGAGGTTGTCGAGCTTGCCTTCCGCGCGCCGCACTTCGAGGACGCCATCCCGCTGCAGCGCGACGCCGGCCGAGTCGTAGCCGCGGTACTCGAGGTGTCGCAACCCGGCCATCAGCAGCGGCAGCGCCTGCCGTGGCCCGACGTAACCGACGATCCCGCACACGGCCGCTATCCCTGCCCGAGGTGCGCGGACGCCGCCGCGCCGAGCTCGTCCGCGAGCCGCTCCGCCAGGGCCGCGTCGCGGGCCTCGACGGTGATGCGCAGCACGGGCTCGGTGCCGGAAGCGCGGATCACGAGCCGGCCGCCCTCCCCGAGGGTCGTCTGGGCGGCGCTCACCGCGTCCCTGAACTCCGCTTTCTCGCGCCACGCCCGGCGGCCGGGCGCCGTGACGTTGCGCGTGAACTGCGGCCAGCGCTCGATCTCGCCCGCCATGTCCGCGAGCGTTCTTCCCTCAGCCCGCAGCAGGTGCATGAGCTCGAGCGCGGTCAGGATCCCGTCGCCCGTCGTCGCGTAGCGCCGGAAGATGACGTGACCGGAAGGCTCGCCCCCGAACTGGGCGTCGCGGCGCTCGAGCTCTTCCCACACGTACCGGTCCCCCACCGGCGCGCGCACGAGGCCGATCCCGTCGCGCGCGAGCGTCGCCTCGAGGCCACCGTTGGACATCACGGTCCCCACGACAAGCCGTGGCTCGAGGCCGCCGTTGTGTGCGAAGTGCCGGGCGGCGATCGCGAGGACCGTATCTCCGTCGTGCAGCGCCCCGGTGTGGTCCACGATCATCACGCGATCGCCGTCGCCGTCGAATGCGAAACCGATCGAAGCACCTCGCTCGACGACCGCGCGCTGCAGCGCCGCGGGGTGGGTGCTGCCGCAGCCGGCGTTGATATTCGCGCCATCGGGAGTGTCGAAAAGCGTCAGGACCTCCGCGCCGGCGTGTGCGAACACGGCGGGGGCGACGTGATACGTCGAGCCATTGGCGCAGTCGAGAACGACGCGAAGGCCATCGAGTGGTGGGGCGAGCGCGAGCAGCCACTCCTCGTACTCGCGCACGAGCCCGCGGGAGTCACCGACCAGGCCGATGTCGTCGCGCGTCGGGCGCGGCAGGGCGTCGTCGCCGCTCATCAGCGCCTCGATACGCTCCTCGAGCGCGTCCGGCAGCTTCAGCCCCCGATGGTCGAAGAACTTTATGCCGTTGTCCGCGGCAGGGTTGTGAGAAGCGCTGATGACGGCCCCGGCCACGAAGTCGTGCGCGCGTGCCAGGTAGGCGAGGCCGGGAGTGGGGATATGGCCGACCAGTCGGACCTCGGAACCCACCGAACACAGGCCGGCGGCGAGAGCGCTCTCGAGCATGCGGCCGGAGCGCCGCGTGTCGCGGCCGATGACGACCCGGTTGGCCGCGCCCCCCAGCACGTGCCCGGCGGCCCGGCCCAGCCGGAGGGCGAGCTCGGGGGTCAGCTCGACGTTCGCCACGCCACGCACGCCGTCGGTGCCGAAGAGGCGGGTCACCTGGTCTTGATCGTCAAGGTGACCCTGGCCGGTTGCACGCTCTCGATGCCGGCGCCCTGTGGCACGCGCACGACGACGTCCACCGGGTACGTGCCCGGTCCCTTGCCCGATGCGTCCACCGTCGCTGTCACCTGCTCGACACCGACGCCTGCCAATGCACCGACAGTGCCAGTCAGCAGCAACTCGACCGTCCTCTGGTCGAGGTCGGCGGACAGGCCGGCGCCGATCCCCGTCACCTGGATCGCGATCAGGGGGAACGGCCTGCTCCCAGTGAGCGGGACGACCGTCAGCGACACGACGGCATCCTGGGGCCGAAGCGGTGCAACGCCGTCGGGCAGTACCAGTGGGACCCGCACGCTCCGGCTCGAGGAGATCCCGGTCACGTCCACCGCACCGGTCTCGACGCGGTCGAGCGATGCGAGGGCCGCCGCAGGGCCCTGCAGCGTCACCGCGAAGGGATCGGTGACGACCCGCGATATCCAGAACCCGTTCGCGACTGCGCCACGAAGCGTCCAGAGGACCGGGACGGTCCGCGTCGTCGCGCTCGGCAGCACCGGGATGGACACCTGGATCGCCGCCGGGTCGACGCTGACCGCGTCCACGACTTGACCGGACGCATCGACGGCGATCGGCTGCACCGACTGGATGACGTCCACGGCCGTATCGCCGAAGCGCACGGTCGCGTAGACCGCCGCGACCGATGCCACCAGGCTCTCGGGGCCGGAGAGCGTCACCTCCGCCGGAACGAAGGTCGCATCGCCCGCGACGGTGCCCTTCGCCGGCTCGTTGCCCAGGCGCGCCTGGACGGCCGCCGCGCGCGAGGTGATGCGCTCGACCCGCACGGCGATCGCGGCCGGAACGACTTCCACGACCTTCACCCGCGCGTCGGCCGCGGCCATCCGAACGGGTACGTCCTGTGGCTCCGGCCGGGTCGGGTCGAGGCCGGAGAGGTCGAGGGTCGCCTTCAGGTCGGCGAGGGCCATCCGGTCCACCACGCCCTCGGGGCCTCGCAGCCGCACTGCCACGTCGCCGAGCTGGCCGCGCAGGACCTGGCCGCTCGGTACGACCGGACGCTCCACGGGGACGCGGCCGTCGAACGCGACGGTGATCTCGCGGGGAGCTGACTGGACAAGGACCGCCCAGAGGACGACCGCGACGATCGCGGCCGCGGCCTTGAGCGGAAAGTCGCGGAGCAGCGTGCGGCGCGGGCGGAACCGCCGCAGGATGACCGCCGGATAAGCGGTGGCGCGCATCGGTCAGCGGCCCCCCGGCACTAGGACGCCTTCGTGCGGAAGGGCAGCGGCTGCAGCCGGCTGCGGAGGAGCGAGCTGAGCACCCGACGCAGACGCTCCTCATCCAGGCCGCCGATGATCCGCCCGTTGCTCGCGAGCGAGATCGCCTGGGTCTCTTCGGACACCACGAGGACGATCGCGTCGGTCTGCGCGCTGATGCTCAGCGCCGCGCGATGCCGCATGCCGTAACGATGGGAGAGCCGATCGGGCGTCTCCTCCAGCGGCAGAAGGCACGCCGCCGCCACGATCGTTGCGCCGCGGATGATCACGGCGCCGTCGTGCAGCGGCGAGCGGACCATGAAGATCGATGCGAGGAGCTCGGCCGTCAGCTTCCCGTTCACGGGCACACCGGTCTCGCTGTAGTCCTGCAGCCCGGTCGTGCGCTCGATCACGATGAGCGCCCCGTGCCCGGCGCGGCTGATCAGCAGCGCGGCGCGGACGAGCTCTTCCACCGTCCCGTCGAGATCCTCGTCCGACGTGGGTCCAAGGAGACGGCTCAGCCGGCCGAGCCGGCCGATCTGGCCGAGCGCGCGCCGCAGCTCGGGCTGGAAGATGACGGGGATCGCGACGAGGGCGAAGAGCGAGAGGACCTGGAGGACGAGCGCGGTCAGCGTGAGACCGAGCAGCTTCGCGACGCCGTAGATCCCCACGAGGACGAGGACGCCGAGCAAGAGCTGCACGGCGCGCGTGCCGCGGATGAGGACCAGCAGGTAGTAGACGAAGATCGCGACGAGCGCGATGTCGAGGACGTTGTTCCAGCCGAACGAGCCCCCGCGCAGGAGGGTCGCGAGCTCCTCTCCGATGCGGTCGACCGAGAACACCAGAACCCGGCCCTACAC
>JALYKU010000109.1 GCA_030774595.1 Chloroflexota bacterium
GGCCTCGGCCATCCGATCGGCGCCACCGGCTGCATCGTCACGGTCAAAGCGCTCTACGAACTGCAGCGCAGCGGCGGGCGCTATGCGCTGGTGACGATGTGCATCGGCGGCGGCCAGGGCATCGCCGCGATCTTCGAGCGGATCCAGTGACCTGCCGAAACCACCTGCGCATTTCTCGGACACGCCACTAGCAGCGCCACGTGCGCTGGGAGCACGACGGCTACACGATCTCCAACGAGCATGTCTCGATCGACGTCGTGCACGCGTTCCTTCGCGAGGCTTACTGGGCCACGGGCGTGCCGCGCGAGATCGTCGATGACGCCATCCGCGACTCGCTCTGCTTCAGCCTCTATCGAGGCGATCCCGAGGACGCTGCTTCGGCGCAGATCGGCTTCGCGAGGGTGGTCACGGATCGGGCGACGTTCGCGTGGGTCTGCGACGTGTTCGTGCTGCCCGAGTTCCGCGGCCGCGGCCTCGCGCTGTGGCTGATCGGGACGGTGGTGGCGCACCCGGATCTTCAGCGGCTACGGCAGATCGTGCTCGCGACCCGCGACGCGCACCAGCTATACGCTCGCTTCGGGTTCGAGCGCGCACCGGACGGCCGCTACATGGTGCTCAGGCGAACGTATCAGAGCTGACGCGCGACCCCACGGCCGAGATCCCGCACCCTTGATCAAGCTCAAGACGCCTTTGGCCCGCGGCCCTGCCAGGGAACTCGAGAAACTCGCGGGTCCCGAGGCATGCCGGATCCGATCCGGATCGGACGACCGTGCGATCGACGAGATCGACGACGACGCGCGGCCACTGCTGGTCGTCCGCATCCGTCATCGGCTCGAGGTCTACCGCCGGCTGTGATGCAGTCCGCGACTTCTACACTGCCTCGCTGATGGACTTCGACCTCAGCCCCGAGCAGGGGCAGATCCGCCAGCTCGCGCGCGACTTCGCTGACCGCGAGATCGCGCCGGGTGCGCGCGAGCGCGACCGCGGGGAGACGTTCCCGAAGGACGTGCTCGCCAAGATGGCGCCGCTCGGCCTGCTCGGCGGCCCCGTGCCCGAGGAATACGGTGGCATGGGCGTGGACTTCGTGAGCCACGCGCTCATCACGGAGGAGATCGGCCGGGCCGACTCATCCGTCCGTACGACGCTGTCCGTCCAGATCTCGCTCGTGGAGCTCACGATCCTCAAGTTCGGGACGGAAGAGCAGAAGCGCCGCTACCTGCCGCCGCTCTGCCGCGGCGAGGTCATCGGCTGCTTCGGGCTGACCGAGCCCGAGGTCGGGAGCGACGCCGCGAAGCTCCGAGCCACGGCGCGCCGCGATGGCGACGGCTGGGTGCTGAGCGGGCGCAAGACGTGGATCAGCAACGGCAGCGTGAGCGGCCTGGCGCTGGTGTTCGCGCAGGCGGATGCCGCGAAGGGCCACAGGGGGATCACCGCGTTCCTGCTCGAGCGCGGAGCGCACGGCTATGGCAGCCGGTCGATCCACGGCAAGCTCGGGCTGCGCTCGTCGGACTCATCGGAGCTGATCCTCGAGGACGTGCGCGTCCCTGATTCGCAGCGGCTTGGCGAGGTCGGGACGGGTTTCGCCATCGCCATGGCGGCGCTCGATTCCGGCCGTTACTCCGTCGCCGCGGGCGCGGTCGGGGTCGCCCAGGCCTGCATCGACGCATCGGTCGGGTACGCGACCCAGCGGCACTCGTTCGGGAAGCCGCTGGCGGGCCACCAGCTCGTGCAGGAGCTCATCGCGGACATGGTGGTCGAGACCGACGCGGCGCGGCTCCTCGTATGGCGCGCGGGTGACCTGAAGGACAAGGGCCGGCCGAACACTCGCGAGACGAGCATCGCGAAGCTCTACGCGTCCGAGGCAGCGCAGCGCGCGGCGGACGGGGCGATACAGATCCACGGCGGCTACGGCTTCTCGGACGAGTTCCCTGTCGAGCGTTATTGGCGCGACGCGCGCGTCAACCGGCTGTACGAAGGCACGACCCAGATCCAGAAGCTCATCATCGGTCGCTTCGCGACCGGGGTCGACGCGATCCAATGAGCGTCGGGTCGCGTAGGTCAATGAACGGTGGCCGTCCTCGCCCGCGGATGCCGGGGGGCGTGAGTCCGCGACGGGATTCGCCTCGGTCAACGCCCTCGGCGGTCGCATGAGCTGGAACGACGAGGCCGAGAACATCCTCGCGGCGCTGGTGCAGATGGTGCCGGAGACGCTGCGCGAGCTGGCCGAAGGCGCGACGCGCGAAGAGAGCGAAGAGGCCGCGAGCGCCCGCGGAGCGCAGAGCGTGTCGGCTGACGATGTCATCCGCGCGTGGATCCGCACGACGCCGCCGGAGCAGCGCGACAGCCTGATCGCGGTGATCGAGAGCCTCGGCTTCGAGCCCGAGCTCTACGTGGAGGAGCTCGGGTCGGTGGAAGGCTGGGAAGAGACCGAAGACTGAGCCTCCACGAGATGGCTGCGCTCCCGGCGCGCGAGGGCCTCGCCGATCGTGTCGGGTGCGGCGGCCATCGCGATCTTGAACGTGACGCCGGCGTCGCCCGGTAGACCCATCTCGCGCAGCGCGATCCCTCCGAGGT
>JALYKU010000110.1 GCA_030774595.1 Chloroflexota bacterium
TGAGGCGCTCGGCCGGCACGTCGATGATGTGCACGCCGCGCCGACGCAGGATCGCGAGCGCGCGCGCCCGCGCTTCCTGCACGTCCTCCGCGACAACGCGCTCGTAGAGCTCCGTCGTCGTCGACGGAACCTTCGCCGCGACCTCCGCGAGCTGCGGATCGGCGAGGAGGCAGCACAGCACGAGGTTGTTCCCCGCGAGGCGCGTGACCGCCGCGACCAACGCGCGCGAGGCCTCGTCGTCGACCAGATCCGTGAACAGCACCACCAGCGCGCGCCGTGCGGTGCGCGCGCGTAGGAACTCGAACGCGGCGCGGTAGTCCGGCTCGGTCGTCGTGACCTCGAGGCGGCGCAGCTCTTCGGTGAGCCGGAGGAACTGCTTGCGCCCGCGGCGGGGTACCGCGTACGCGCGCACGGTGTCCGCGAAGCCCAGTAAGCCGACCTCGTCGCCCTTGGCGGTCGCGACGTAGCTGAGCATCAGCGCGGTGTTCACGGCGTGGTCGAGCTTCGTCAAGCCACCGAGCGCGCTGGACATCATCCGGCCCGCGTCGAGCAGGATGAGGATGCGCTGCTGACGCTCGGTCTCGTACTCCACCGTGATCGGTCTGCCGCGGCGCGCGGTCGCGCTCCATGACATCGAGCGCGGATCGTCGTCAGGCAGGTACTCGCGCAGCCGCTCGAACACCGTGCCCGCGCCGGGCACGCGCGCGCGACGCTGACCCGCGTCGTACGCGAGGCCACGCCGCAGCGTCACCTCGTACCGGCGGATCTCGTGCAGGTCGGGATACACGTTCGCCGGCGCCGTCGCGACGATGCGCCCTTGCCGCTCGGTGAGGTCGAGCGGGCCGCGCAGGCGCAGATGGATGTCCCCGAACGAGAAGCTGCCGCGGTGATGCGGCCGCGCCGCATACGCGACCTCGCCTGCGTCGTGGGCGGCAACGGTCAGTGGTGAATGCCGATGGTCGACGTCGAACGACGCGGGCACGGAGTCGGCAAGCATGAGGCGCAGCGGCCGCGCGAACGGATTCGTGACGCGCAGCGTGACGCGGTTCGGCACGCCGATGGACAGCTGCGGATCGGCGACGCGCGCCACGGGGATGCGACCGGGCGCTGGCGTCGCGCGAACATCGACGACCGCGAGGAGGGCGGCGACCGCGATGACCGCGGCGCCGAGCGCGAGGAACGCGTCAGAGATGCCGCCGAGCGCCAGCGGAACGGCCGCGGCGAGCACGAGCGCGAGCAGCCGCGGGCGCGGCAGCGGGACTCGGCTCAGCGTGGGACGTCGAGGCGTGCGAGCACGCGCCGGCACACCGCATCGGCGTCGAGGCCCTCGATCTCTGCCTCTGCGCGCAGCACGAGCCGGTGCCGCAGCGTCGGGATCGCGAGCGACTTCACGTCGTCCGGCGTGACGAAGTCACGGCCCTCGATCGCCGCGGCGGTCTTCGCCGCGCGCAAGAGATGCACACCGGCACGCGGGCTCGCCCCGAGCAGCAGGTCGGTCGACTTCCGCGACTCCTCGACGATGCGCACCACGTACTGCAGCACGGAGTCCTCGACCGTCACCGCCTCGACCTCGGCCGCGCACTCGTCGAGCAGGTTCTTTGCGAACGGCTCGAGCTTCTCGACCTCCGCGAGCGGCTGACCCTTGTCGTGCGCGCGGAGGATCGCCTGCTCCTCCGACGATTCGGGGTACCGCATGATCGCCTTGAACAGGAAGCGGTCGAGCTCGGCCTCGGGGAGCGGATACGTCCCCTCGTACTCGACCGGGTTCTGCGTCGCGATGACGAGGAAGGGGCGCGGGAGCATCCGCGAATCCCCCTCGAGCGTGACCTGCTTCTCCTCCATCGCTTCGAGCAGCGCGGCCTGGGCCTTCGCGGGCGCGCGGTTGATCTCGTCGGCGAGGACGACGTTCGCGAAGATCGGCCCTTCCTTGATGCGGAAGTTGCTCGTCGTGATCTCGTACACGGAGGTGCCGACGATGTCGCTCGGCATCAGGTCGGGTGTGAACTGGATGCGCTTGAAGGTGCCGCCGATGAGCCGCGCGATCGTCCGCGCGAGAAGCGTCTTCGCGGTGCCGGGCACACCCTCGATCAGGACGTGACCACCGAGCACGAGCGCGATGAACGCGAGCCGGACGGTCTCGTCCTGGCCGACGATCACACGATGGACATCGCGGTGGAAGCGCTCCGCGACCTCGCGCGCGCGTCCGCTCACCGTGTCTTCACAAG
>JALYKU010000111.1 GCA_030774595.1 Chloroflexota bacterium
GGATCGCTCCGGTTGGCGATCCGCTTGGGCGCGCGCGAGCGCGCCCGCGCCCAGCCCTCGTCCGCAGGGTCGTACCGCCTCAGCCACTTGAACACCCAGCGCTCGGTGCGTCCGAGCGCTCCGGCCACCTGGACCACAACCTCGCCCGCGAGTACCCGGCGCACGGCCTCTCGTCGGACCCGCTCTTCCGCATCCATCTTGCCCTCCCGGCTCGACCGTTCTGTCGAGCAAGAGGCTCGCGGACGCGTGTCGCTGGTGACTGAACGATGTGCTGTCGGTTGCAAGATGGAGGTGCATGAACGATGTGCTGTCGGTTGTCACTGAACGATGTCCTGTCGGCTCTCACCTAGCCTCCGCCACGGAAACGCACCGTCGAGGAGGACGCGATGGACGAGGAAGAGCGGCGGCGTCGCGCGATCGCCGCGCTGCGCAAGGACCGCCGGCCGGGCGATGTCTATGCCGAGTTCGGTCGCAGCCGTGAGTGGCTGGCGAAGTGGCAGCGCCGCTTCGCGCAGGCCGGTTCCGCCGGACTGCGCGAGCAGTCGCGCGCTCCGCACCACTCCGCCCCGCGCGGAGGCTGAGCGAGCGAATGTCAGCGATGTGATAGCGGTCAGGACCTTGCGAAAACCGTCAGCGATGTGATGGCGGGCACCACCTATGCGGCATGTCACATGGGCTTGGAGGCCGATCACGCGAGCGTCGAAGCGGGAATCATGGCGACGTCGAAAACGTTGGGGTCGTCGTGACGGGCACGGACGTCGGCATCTTGATCGTGCGCCTGGCGGTCGGCCTAACGTTCGCGGCGCACGGGGCGCAGAAGGTCCTCGGCTGGTGGGCAGGACCTGGCTTCGCCGGCTGGACCGCGGCGATCGGGCGAATGGGATTGCGCCCCTCGCCACTCTGGGCGGCAGTCTCCGCCGGGGTCGAGCTCGTTGGCGGGTTGCTGGTCGCGGTCGGGCTCTTCATGCCGATCGCGTCCGCGCTCCTGGTCGCGCAGGCCAGCTACATCGTCTTCCGCGTGCATCTGCCGCGCGGCTTCTGGATCAGCGGTGGCGGTATCGAGTTCGCGCTCCAGCTCCTCGCGGGCTCGCTTCTCGTCGTCGCGAGCGGTCCGGGTGCGATCGCCCTCGATCCCGCGCTCGGCCTGGACTTCGCCGTCGGGTGGCGCGCCGGCTTCCTCGCCGCCGCGGTCGCCGGAGCGCTGATCGCGATGGCGATCGCGCGGCCAAAGCCACCGGCCCAGCCCGCGCAGCCGTCACCCTCGCGGTGAGTCTCCCGTCGGTGGTCCGTCCTGGCTGGGGCGGGCGCTGATCGGTACATCGATCTCAGGGCGCATTGATGCGGCTGGGCGGGCTGCTTGTCCGAGTGGATCTTTCGCGGCGCTCCAGGGACTCGGGACGGCCGCGAGTCATGGTGCCTCACGCGTCTGCGTGTCTCGGGAACCCGAAAGCCTGGCTCGAGCACACGTCACCGCGATCCTGCACGTCCGACGCGGCGAGATCGAGGTCGTGCACGGTGGGCGGACGGTCAAGCGGCTCGGACTTCGTCCTCCGAGGCTCAGCGATGTCTTGTCGGCCCACGGACGGCGTCGAGGCTGAACGATGTCATGTCGGTCGTGAGCTAGGCAGCGAGACGACCGCAGCCGGTCGTCCTTGTCACCGATGTGATGACGGTGTTGATGTCAGCGATGTGCTGTCGGGAACCCCATAGGCTTGTGGCGTGTGTGAACGCGGCGCGAGGACGCGCATCCGAGCCCGCCTGTTGTTTGCGGCCGTCGTGATCGTCAGCGCCGCGTGCGGCTCGGCATCGGCGGGCCCAACCGGCTCGCTGAGCGGCGGTGCACCCGTTGCCAGCGCCACCGCCGCTGGATCGGCCTTCGAGGTGACCGGCACGATCGTCTCGATCGACGGCGATCGTTCATTCGCCGTCCGCGCGGTCGCGACCACACCGGAGATGTCCAACTGGCGCCGCAAAGTGCCGACCGCCGTCCAAACCGTCGCCGACACTCAGTACCGCATCGCCGGCCGCGATGCCGCGTCGATCCACACATTGGCCGAAGCCGCCGTCGCGCCCGGCGACCACGTCCAGCTCGTGTTCCGGCAGGAGTTCGCCAGCGCCACCGATCACGCCCAGGGTTACACGCTCGTCCTGCGGGAGCTCCGGGCAGGACCTGAGGTCTCGATCCCATGGCCACTCTATCCGGTGTGTTCAGACGGCCGGCCGCAGAGCGAGATCGTCGCCACGGGCCGGTTTCCGTTGGAGCCGACGTCCCCGGACATCAGCTGCGTGCAGAATTCGATCTCTCCGGCCGGCAGCAGCGCGTGGGACGGTTTCTACCTGCTCACCGACGGGCGCGGTCTCCACCTGTACGAACGCTTGAGTGCGCTTCCGCTCAAACCCGGACGGATCCCGAGTGAAACAGGGACGCTCGTCATCGGCGGCGCGACCTGGAACTGGGGTCAGTACGACGCGGGGATGATCCTGTCCGGCTCGCTCGGCCCCGCCGCGTACGTCGAGTTCGATCTGCCGTCTCACGAGCACGCAGCTGACCTGTACTTGCTGCATCAGCTCGTCCTGAGCCTCGATCCGACGCGCTGACCGTCCGCACCGGCGCGACGAGCAGCCTCCGAAGGATCGCGAAGGTTTCGGCCGGATACGGAGCCCGGTGGCGATAGCCACGGACGACGTGCGCGTCAGCGAACACGTCGCCAAGGGTCATCCGATCGCCCCCCAAAGGGTCGAGAAGGGTCGAGCCTATTGCCTGACTACCGGGATTATCGGCGCCACGACCGGCTCGCGCGAACAGCGGGCGCTCAGGCGCTCGCCCCGGTGTAGCTGCGCAGGCCGAATCGCCAGAACCAGCGCGCGAAGAGCCAGGCGGCCGCGGCGACCGCGACGATGGTCGCGAGGCCGAGCGCGTCGAGGCGTCCAGCGACGGCCTGCGCCGGCACCGTGATCGCGATGCCGATCGGGAGAACGCTGCTCATCGTCACTCGCAGCCAGCCCGGGTAGATGTCCACCGGGAAGCGGCCGGCATCGAGGAACGCCTGGTACACGGCGAGCAGGTTCTCGACGCGCACGAGCCAGAACGCGGCGGTGCTGAGCACGAGCAGCAGCGTGTACACGAGCGCGAGGCCGCAGAGCAGCGCCAGCGCGAAGGCCGCGATCGCTCCCGGCGACAGTGACTCGAGACGCACAAGGCCGAAGCCGACCACCACCGCGCCGAGCACGATCTGGCCGAGGTTCGACGCCCTCAGGTGCCGGACGCTCACGAGGAACTGGCTGCTGGCGGGCTTCAGCAGCACGAAGTCGAGGGTGCCCAGGCGCACGTGCTCCATGAAGCGCTCGAAGCTCGGGATGAAGACGAGCTCGCTCACGCCCTGGACGATGTAGAACACCCCAAGGAGCACGAGCATCTGCGGCAGCGTCCAACCGCCCAGCGCCGGCGTGTACGCGAAGAGGATGAGCACCGCGCCGACGCTCGTTGCGATGACCATCACCAGCGACAGGACGTCGATGGCGAAGTTCACGCGGTAGGCGAGCTCGAACTGGAGCTCGGTACGCGCGAACAACCCCAACAGGCGCAGATAGCGCATCTGCTACGCGCCGACGGCGCTGTACTGGCGCAGCCCCGCGCGCCACACGAGCTGGAGCGCGACGTAGGCGAGCGCCAGCCACAACATCTGTCCGCCCATCAGCAGGAGCGACTGCGGAAGCGTGGTCGCACCACGCAGGATGTCGACCGGGACGCCGAGCATGTACGCGTAGGGCAGCGCGTAGGCGATCGACTGCAGCGGTCCTGGCAGAAGGGCCAGCGGCGCGATCTGCCCGGCGAGGATGAAGCCGATGCGCTCGGAGAACGTATTGAGCGCCGACATGCGCGTGATCCAGAACGCGCTCGACGCGACGACCCATCCGAACACGAACCGCAGCGCGGCCGCGAGCAGGAGACTGGGCACGAACAGCAGGTAGTGCCATAGCTCCGTCGGGAACCGCGCCCCGAACGTGAGCGCGATCGCGACGATCGCCGGCACCAACGCTGCGGCCGTGAACACCTTCCAGACGATGTTCTCGACCACCGCATAGTGGATCGGATGCAGGGGCCGCAGCAGCAGCGGCGACAGCCTGCCCTGGCGGATCTGGAACTCGAACTCGTACGCGTTCCAGGAGATGCTGAGGTGCAGCACGATGGTGACGCCGATGTAGTAGGCGGCGAAATCCGGCACGCCGAACGATCCGACGGAGCCGCCGCGGGCCGCCACGACCGCGACCCACGCCGCGAGGAAGATGATCGGCCGGAGGAGCGAAAAGAACACGTATAAGAAAAGCGAAACCCGGTACTGCGCGGCATGCTGAAACCCGGCCACGAGGAGCGCGCGGTATGCCCGGATCACGAGGGCACCGCGAGCTGCTCGCCGCTGAAGATCCGGTCGACGACGTCTTCGATGGGCGGATCCTCGACGGAAAGGTCCGCGAGCGCTTCTCCCAGGTCGCGGACCAGCCGCGCGGTCCGCTCCGGAACGTTCTCGCGCGGGATCCGTACGGTCACGCGACCCTCGTCGCGCGATACCACCGTGCCGTAGGCGCCGAGGTCGGCATCGCGGGCGCCATCGCGCAGCGTCGCGACGATGAGCTTGTACGGCGCCATGCGCCCGGCGAGGGCGGCGAGCCCGCCGTCGTACAGCAGCCGGCCATGGTGGATCACGAGGACCCGCTTGCAGAGCGCGACCACGTCGTCCATGTAGTGGCTCGTCAGGATCACCGTCGCGCCGGTGCGCTGGTTGTATTCGCCGACGAAGCGCCTGATCCGCGACTGCATCGAGACGTCGAGGCCTATCGTCGGCTCGTCGAGGAACGCGACCCTCGGGGCGTGCAGCAGGCCCGCGGCGAACTCGACCTTCATCCGCTCGCCGAGACTGAGGTTCCGCACGGGCTTGTGGAGCAGCGGTGCGAGCTCCAGGAGCTCGACAAGCTCGCCCTGACGGCGGCGGTAGTCGCCTTCGTCGATCCCGTAGATCTCCTGCAGGACGCGGAAGGAGTCCGCCGCGGGGATGTCCCACACCAGCTGCGTCCGGTTCCCCATCAGCAGCGCGATATCGCGCAGGAACGCGTCTTCGCGCCGCCATGGCACGTGACCGAGCACCGTCGCCTCGCCCGAGGTCGGGAAGAGAAGACCCGAGAGCATCTTCAGGGCGGTCGTCTTGCCGGCCCCGTTCGGGCCGAGGAATCCGACCACCTCACCCGCGTCGATGCGGAACGTGATGCCGGCGACGGCCTCGACGTCGCGGTAGCGGCGATGAAAGATCGAGCGCACCGTCGCGCCGAGGCCCTCCTCGCGCTCGCTCACGCGGAACGTCTTGCGCAGTTCCCGTACGTCGACCACCGGGGCGCCCACCACGACCGAGCCTACCGGAGGCTAACCACCGACGGCCCGCCGGATGTCGGCCAGGCTCACCACGAGAAGGAGGCCGAGAAGCAGGAGGAAGCCGACGGCGTGGATCGCGGCCTCGACCTGCGGCGACAGTCGCCTGCGGAAGAGAGCGCCGGCGAGGACGAAGAAGAGGCGTCCGCCGTCGAGCCCCGGGAACGGCACGATGTTCAGCACCCCGAGGTTCACGGACAGCACACCGATGAGCTTGAGGAACGTCGGTACGCCGAACTGCGCCACCTGGCCCGTCACGCGGAAGATCTCGATCGGGCCTCCGACCTGCGGCGCCCCCTGGCCAGACGTCCCGCCGCGGGCAAGCAGCTGAGCGGGGAGCTCCACGATCTGACCGACGATGTCGCCCGTCAGCGAGGCCGCCTGACCGAAGGCTTCCGGAGGCGAGACGGCGACCGGCGCCGTGGCCTCCTCGAGCTTGATGCCGAGCGGCCCTTCGCCCTCGGGTGGGTCGGCCCGCGGCGTCGCCTGGACCTCGAGCGTACCGGTGCCGCGCCGAAGCTGGAGCGTGATCGCCTTCTCGGTGTGCTTGTCGACGTACGCGCGCAACCCCCGCGACGACGTGATCGCGCTTCCGTCGATCGCCTTGACGATGTCGCCGGACTGGATCCTGGCGGCCTGCGCCGGAGACCCCGGCGCGACCTCTACGATCTTCACCTCGCCGGTCGGGGCCGTCGTGCCGGAGGAGAACGCCGCGGTCAATACGACGAGGGCGAGGACGAAGTTCATCGCGACGCCGGCGGCGAGCACGATCGCCTGCGCCCACCACGGTTTCGAGGTGAACGAGCCGGGCTCGCCTTCCCCCTGCTGACGGATCGTGAAGTCGTCCTGGCCGAAGATGCGGACGAACCCCCCGAACGGGATCCAGTTGAGGCTGTACCGGATGCCCGCGTGCATGATCGAAGCGGCGCGCGGCGGGAAGCCGAAGCCGAACTCCAGCACGCGCATCCCGAGCGCGCGCGCGGTCACATAGTGGCCGAGCTCGTGGACGGCCACGATGAGCGTGAACGTGAGCAGGAAGAGCACGAGCGTCCGCAGATCGGTGAAGACCGAGAAGATGCCGGGCATCAGGACACCGCCGCGGGAGCGAGGGCGCGCCGCACCGCTGCGTCGATCTCGATGATGTCCGGCAGGCTCGTCACGCTGCCGGCGCCGCGGGCGCCGATCTCCGCGCCGCGCCGTAGGAGCCTCGGGATATCGCCGAAGCCGACCTCCCCCGCGAGGAAACGCTCCACCGAGATCTCGTCGGCAGTGGAAAGTCCGGCCATCGCGCCGAGGTCGCCTGAGAGCGCCGTCGCGAGGACGATCTCCAGGCACGGGTATCGCCGCGCGTCGATCGGACCGAACCGCAGGGTGCGCTCGGCCGTCCAATCGAGCCGCGGCGCGGGACCGGGGACCCGCTCGAGCAGCAGCGCGTATTGGATCGGCAGCCGCATGTCCGGATGCGCCAGCTGCGCCATCACGCTGCCGTCCGCGAGCTCGACGAGCGCGTGGACCACGCTCTCGCGATGCAGCAGGACGTCGATCCGCTCGTAGGGAAGGTCGAAGAGCCAGTGGGCCTCGATGACCTCGTACGCCTTGTTCACGAGGGTCGCGGAGTCGACCGTCACCTTCGGTCCCATGCGCCAGGTGGGGTGGCGAAGCGCCTGCGCCGGCGTGACGCGGTCCAGCTCCTCGGGCGCGAGGTCGCGGAACGGACCGCCGGACGCCGTGAGGATCACGCGGGCCACCTGCGCAGGCTCCGTCCCGGCAAGGCACTGCCAGAGGGCGGCGTGCTCGCTGTCGACGGGGCGCAGGCGCTCGCCGGCCCCGCCGCCCGCCAGCGCCCGGACGAGGTGCCCGGCGACGACGAGGACCTCCTTGTTCGCGAGCGCGACCGACTTCCCCGCCTCCAGGGCGGCCAGCGTCGCGCGCAGGCCGGCGCCGCCGGGCGTGGCCACGAGGACGAGGTCCACGTCGTCCGCGGTGGCGAGCGCCTCGAGCGCGCCGGGGCCGTCCTCACGCGTGACCAGGCGCGCACGCGGGACGTCGTGCTCGACCCCGAGGCCCGCGAGCGCGATCCCGTTCGTGTCCGCGGAGAGCGCCACCACGCGCAAGCGGTCGGGATGCGCATGCGCGATCTCGAGCGCCTGCCGCCCGATGGACCCGGTCGCCCCCAGGACCGCGAGACGCGTGGTCACTCACCCATCATCCCACCGTGCCCGCCGCCGCCAGCGCGACGGCCACCAGCGGCGCGACGGCGATGAGACTGTCGATCCGGTCCAGGACTCCGCCGTGACCCGGCAGGAGTCCGCCGGAATCTTTCGCGCCCGCCCGCCGCTTCAGGTACGACTCCAAGAGGTCGCCGCCGAGCGCCGCGGGTCCGAGTGCAGCGACGGCGATCGCCGCCGACACGGGCGGGATCGCACCATATGCGGCGAGTCCGAGCGCCGCCGCGGCCGCGGCCACGAATCCCGCGATCGTCCCCTCCCACGTCTTGCCGGGGCTGATCCGCGGCGCGAGCCTCCTCCGGCCCACGGCTCTGCCCACCGCGTACGCGGTCACGTCGCCCGCCCAGGTCGGCAGCAGCGCGAGGAACAGCCAGACCGGCACGGCGCTGCCGGCGCGCGCGGTGTGGGATGAGCCGGCCACGCCGAGGTCCGTGAGGTAACCGAGAAGCCAGCCCAGGTAGACCGCGGCCGCGACGCTGAACGCGATGCGCGGCCCCACGCCGCCCCGGTGCCGCATCCTCCACGCGGCCGCCGCGGCGAGCAGGCCCAGCGACCAAATGCCGGCGTCGACCCACCCGTCACGCCCGGTGAAGAAGCGCGGGACCTGGAGCGCCGCGACGAGAAGGAGGCCCCAGTAGAGCGGGCGGGCCGGATGCGCGGCGAAGAGCCGCGCGAGCTCGGCGTACGCCACGAGGGCGAGGAGACCCACGAGGAGCGCGAGCGCGGGAGGCGGCGCGAACGCGGCGGCCAGCACGACCGCGCCATACACCATCGCGGTGAGGACCCGTGCTCCGAGCGAGCTCACCGTCCGTAGCGGCGCTCGCGCGCGGAGTACGCGTCGAGCGCATGACCGAGGTCTTCGATCGAGAAGTCGGGCCACAGGACATCGGTCGCCCAGAGCTCGGCGTACGCCACCTGCCAGAGCAGGAAATTCGAGACGCGCAGCTCGCCGCCCGTGCGGATCAGCAGGTCGGGATCCGGGTGCTCGGGGGCATACAGCCTGGCCGCGATGGCCACCTCGTCGAGGGCATCGGCGGCCACCCCGTCCCGCAGGAGCGCGCGGACTGCGTCGACGATCTCCGCTCGTCCGCCGTAGTTGAAGGCGATCGTCATGACGCCACGCGTGCCCGCGCCGGTCGCGGCGGTCGCGCGCTCGATCGCGCGCTGGAGCCGTTCGGGCAGCTCGTGCAGCCGGCCGATAACGCGCAGGCGCACGCCGTCCTCGACGAGGCCGCCGGTCTCGCGGCGGATCGTCTCCTCGAGCAGGCGCATGAGGCCTCGGACCTCGGTCGGGTCGCGCCGCCAGTTCTCGGTCGAGAAGGAGTACAGCGTGACGTACTCGACGCCCCTGTCGCGGGCCTCTCGCACCGTGCGGCGGATCGCCTCCACGCCCTCTCGGTGGCCGGCGATGGCGGGGAGATGTCGCTCGCGGGCCCAGCGGCGGTTCCCGTCCATGACGATCGCGATGTGCCGCGGGACGGAGGTCACCTGGCCCCTTCGAGCAGCTCCCTTTCCTTTGTTTCGCCGATCTCGTCGGCCGTGAGGACGTAGCGGTCGGTGAGCTTCTGCAGCTGCACCTCGAGGCGCTTCGTGTCGTCCGCGGAGACGCCGGCGTCCTTCGCCTTGGAGCGCAGCTCATCGTGCGCATGGCGGCGGAGGGTGCGGATCTCGACGCGCCCTTCCTCGACCTTCTTGTGCAGTTGTTTCACGAGGTCGCGGCGGCGCTCTTCGGTGAGGGTCGGGATCTGCAGTCGGATCACGGCGCCGTCGTTGTTCGGGGTCAGGCCCAGATCGGATGACACGATCGCCTTCTCGATGGCCTTGATGAGGCTCGGATCCCATGGCTGGACCACGATGAGCCGTGGCTCCGGCGCGCTGATGGAGCCGAGCTGGAGCAGCGGGGTCGGGGTGCCGTAGGCGTCGACCTCGAGCTGCTCGACCAGCGCGGGCGCCGCGCGACCGGTGCGGATCCTCGTTACCTCTTTGCGGAGCGCGTCGATGGCCTTCTTCATCCGCGTCTCGGCCTGTGGAAGTACCTCGTCGACCATTTACGCCACTCCGGCCGTCACCGGGAGCCGTGGACGAGCGTGCCGACCGGCTCGCCCTTCGCGGCACGGAGCATCGTGCCGGCCTCGGAGAGATCGAAGACGATGATCGGCATGTCCCGCTCCTCGGCGAGCGCCGCGGCGGTGGCGTCCATGACCTGCAGTCGCTTCTCGAGAAGGTCGCGGTACGCGAGGTCGGCGTACTTGCGCGCGTTGGAGTCGAGGCGTGGATCGGCGTCGTAGACGCCGTCGACCTTGTTCTTCCCCATGAGGATGACCTCGGCATCGATCTCCGCGGCGCGCAGCGCGGCGGCCGTATCGCTGGTGAAGAACGGGTTACCCGTGCCCGCCGCGAAGATCACGACGCGGCCCTTCTCCAGGTGGCGGATCGCGCGGCGCCGGATGTAGGGCTCGGCGACCTCCGCGATGTTCAGGGCGGACTGGACGCGCGTGGCCACCCCGATGGCCTCGAGCTGCGACTGCAGCGCGAGCGCGTTCATCACCATCGCCAGCATGCCCATGTAATGGGCGGTGGCCTCCTCGAGCCCGTGCTCCGCGGCGACGGCGCCCCGCAGCCAGTTGCCTCCGCCCACCACGACAGCGATCTCCACACCGAGCTCGTGAACGCTGCGGATCTCCTCCGCCAGGTACCGCACGTATTCGGGCGAGATGCCGAAAAGCCGGTCGCCGAGCAGCGCCTCGCCGCTGAGCTTCAGGAGAAGCCGGTGGTACTTGGCATCGTTCGGCGTCAGCGACATCCGCGCGGCAGCCTAGCCGGTGTCGCCGAGCTCGAAGCGCGCGATGCGGCGGACCCGCACGTTCTCCCCGGTGGCCGCGGCCATGGCCGTCACGAGGTCACCGATCGTCTTCGAGTTGTCGCGGATGTACGGCTGACGCAGGAGCACCCCGGCTTCGAGCGCGGCCCTGGGATCGCCGTGCTCGTCGATGAGCGACCCGCGCTGCTCTTCGCTCAGCTGCTCTTCCGAGACGACCTTCGGAGCCATCGCCGCGACCTGCATCGCGATCCCGCGCGCCAGTTCGCGGAACTCGGGTGTGCGCGCGACGAAGTCCGTCTCGCTCGAGAGCTCGACGAGCGCCCCGATCCGCCCGCCGGCGTGCACGTACGCCTCCACGACGCCCTCCTTCACATCGCGGCCCACCTTCTGTCCCGACCGCGCGAGCCCGCGCTGCTTCAGGAGCTCGCGGGCCTTGTCGAAGTCGCCTTCGGCCTCGTCGAGGGCGCGTTTGCAGTCCATGACCCCCGCGCCGCTCTCGGCGCGCAGCCGCTGGACGTCCTGCGTGGATGCTCGGGCCGCGCTCATGCCTCGCCCTTCGCGGTCCCGGCGGCTGGGGCCGCGGGCCTGGCCGGAGCCGCCGGGGGTACCGAGACCCCGGAGGCGTCCACCGCGGGCGCTGCGATGGCCTGGTCCCCGGCGGGGGCGGCCTCGGCACCGGCGGCCGCCGGATCGGTGGCGACGGGCTCCTCTTCGTATCCGCCGATCGGGTACTCGTCCTCCTCGGGCTCGTACACCCGCGGAGTGCGCTTCGCGCGCGGGACGCCGACCCCGTCGGTGACTTCGCCGGGAGCGACGGGCGCGTACCCCATGTCCTCGGGGCTGGCCTCTTTGCGGGAAGACTCGTGCTCCGTGCGCCCCTCGATGATCGCGTCCGCCATCTTCTGGCAGATCAGCTTCACAGCCCTGATGGCGTCGTCGTTCGCGGGGATAATCACGTCGATGAGGTCCGGGTCGCAGTTCGTGTCGACCATGGCGACGATGGGGATCTCGAGCCTCCGCGCTTCCTCCACCGCGATGTGCTCCCGATGCGGGTCGACGACGAACAGCGCGGCCGGAGGGCGTTTGAGGTCGCGCACGCCCTGGAAGAAGCGGTCGAGCCGGATCCTCTCGTCCTCGAGGCGCTGCGCGTCCTTCTTCGGCAACGCCGCGAAGTCGCCGCGCTCCTTGCGCTCGATCAGCTCGTTGAGCCGGTTGATTCGCTTTTGGATGGTGACGAAGTTGGTGAGGAATCCGCCCAACCAGCGCTGGTTCACGTAGTGCTGATCCGCGCGCTTGGCCTCCTCGGCGATCGATTCCTGAGCCTGCTTCTTCGTGCCGACGAAGAGCACCTGGCCGCCGTCCGCGGCGAGGTCCCGCACGAACTGATACGCCTCCTCCACGCGTGACAGCGTTTGCTGGAGATCGATGATGTGGATGCCGTTGCGCTCCATGAAGATGAAGCGCTTCATCTTGGGGTTCCAGCGGCGCGCCTGGTGCCCGAAGTGGACGCCGGACTCCAGGAGCTGCTTCATCGTGACGACGGCCAAGGCGGTCCTCCCTTGTTTCCTCCGCCTCCGTCATCCGCCGTGGCCGTCTCGCGCGGCAGCGCCAGACGAGGGTCCACGGACGTCGGGAAGGCGTGTGAGGTACCGGTAGAGCCCGGTCCGCAGGTGATTCTAGCGGCCTCGGGACCCGTGCGCGTGGCGTTGGCACGCCCGGTGCGACGTGGTCGGCCATGGCCAACTACGACGAAACTCGCGTGCCGCGCGGAGCGTCCCGGCGATGGGAGGTGATCGTCGCCGATGACGAGCCGGAGCAGCGGCCCGCTCCGCGCCGGCTGACCGCCCTCGAGGTGAAGGACCAGCACCGCGTGCTCCATGACCTGGATCCGAGCGAGCTCGCGGCCATCGCGCTCCTGGCCGAGGGCGAGCTCCTGGATCGCTACGGCGAATACCTCGATCTCCGCGATCCGGCGCGCGCGAATTTCCTCGCCGAGGGATCCGAGGTGGTGCGGCGCGGCCAGCGGATCGTGGCCCGGCGGGGCCTCGAGCCGCAGGTATGGCAGGCACTGGTCCGAGCCTGCGGTGAGGTCACCGGCTTCCGCCGCCGCCGCCGCACCGCGTAGCGATGCGCCGCGTCGCGCGGCGCGGCCCGTCCCCGATGACGCGAGCCTGAAGGCGTCCCGGCCGGCGACCCTGAAGGCGTGACGCACTTCGGGTCCTCCGGCTCGGGGTTCGAGGGGCGCAGAGCTCCTCTAGGTCAGGTTGTTGCCGATGTTGCTGAAGATGTTCTGGATCTGGCCGCGCAGGAAGATCATCGCGACGATCACCGCAATGGCGATGACCGCGATAATGAGCGCGTACTCGACCAGGCCCTGTCCCTCATCGTCACGGAAGAATGTGAGCACTCTGTGTACCCCCTTCCTTGCTTGGTAGACCGTCAACAAGACGACCAACATAGCACTTCGCCCATTCAGCGGATATCCGGGGGAGGCGGGACCTCTGGATAGGACTTTCAGCCAAATCGGGGTGGCCGTCGTCCTGGACCTCGTTCCGGAGCGCCTCCAGCGCGCTCGGTGGACGGTCCGGGTGCTTTGCCTCCTCCAGGAAAGAGCCCGCGGCGGACGCTGGGTCCCAGACTTTCGACCCGCGCGCGCACGCGGCTTGAGCCCGCATCCGCCGACTCGGCCGGGCCGCTCACGCCGACGCGCCGGCCGCGGGCAGCGCGCACC
>JALYKU010000112.1 GCA_030774595.1 Chloroflexota bacterium
CCGCGTGACCGCCGCAGGCCGGCAGCATCTGGGCCGTCGCCCGTCTGTAGGTCAATCGGCCACGCAATGAGCCTCTCACTCCCCCGCTTAGGCCTGGATGCGGTCATCTCCGCCGCCACCTGCGATACACCTGCTCGGGACGACACGCGGGTGCGGTGACGGGAATGCGCACGGCTTCCGCGTTCACCAACGGAAGCGGGCGTGTCGCAGCCGCATGGCCCGACTGATGCGCGTCGTCCTGAGCGCGCATCCTCGGGCGCGGGCCGCTGGCGGTCGCGGCGATCGCCGGCTACCTGTCCGAGGCGGGGCCGCGGCGGCAAGCGCGGGCACTCCGTGGCCGCCTTCGCGGGACTTCGCCCGTATTTCGCGCGGATGCGGTCGCTCTACCCGCGCCAGGCGCTGACGCTGACCGAGTTCGGTGCTGAGGCCAACCGGTACGAGCCCCCGACCGTCAAGCAGACCTACGCGTTCCAGGAGCGCTACCTGCGACGCACGCTGGCGGCCGTCGCCGCCAACCCGTGGCTCGCCGGCGCGATCTACTGGACGGCCCGCGAGTTCGCGGTCAAGCCCTACTGGGACGGTGGCGCCGGCATCCCGCTCGCCGAGCGAACCTCGATCCACAACAAGGGCCTCATCGCCTATGACGGCACCCCCAAAACGCGCAGCCGCCGTGGCGCGAAAGGCGTTCCTCGCGAACCCGCTCTACCGCGTCCGACCACGCTAAGGGTCTGCACTGTAGGCAAGCGCGTGGCGCGAGCGTACTGTAACGCCATGCCCGAGACGAACCGGGCGCGCGGCTATCGCGGCCATGAGGTTCGGGCGCCGATCGCTTCGGTGCTCGCGGCGTCGACGCTCCTCCTGGCCGTCGTGCTGGCGACGGCTGCCCCTCGGATAGCGAGCCCCGATGTGAGTCCGACCGGTCCTGCGTTGCCCGACAAGGCCGGGGGCAGCCGCCGGCCGTCGGGCGCGACACTCACGCTCACGAACCCCAATGCAGGCACCGGCGACGTCGACGAGTTCACGCATGCGGTCTCGCGGCTATCACACGGGCGCATGCGGGTCAGCGTCAGCGAATTTGCCTACTACATGCAGCTCGATCGCGCGAACAGCCTGGTGCGCGACCTGCAGGCCGGCCGGGTCCAGCTCGCCAAGATCGACACCCGCGAGCTCGACCGGGCCGGTGTCAGCGCCCTGAGGGCACTGACGGCGCCCGGACTCATCGACAGCCTGGCGCTCGAGCAACGCGTGCTCGAGAGCGCGATTTCGCGGCAGATGCTCAGCTCCTTCCGCAGGCTGGGCCTGGTCGGTCTCGCGATCGTCCCGGGCGAGCTCTTCAAGCCCGTCGGCATTACCCGCACCCTCCTCGCGCCCCGCGACTTTCGAGGAGCAACGTTCTACGTCACACCGTCAGATGTGGACACGGCGACCCTTCGCGCGCTGGGCGCGAGGCCGATCGCACATGTCTACGAGAGGATCAAGCCGGTCGACGGTCTCGAGACCAGTGTCCATCCCTTCTATTTCGCGCACTCCGTTCACCATGGTCGGGTCACGAGCGCCACGAATCTGAACCTCTGGCCGCGGCTGTCGGCGATCTTCATGAGCGCGCGCGTCTTCGACCGACTGGCACCGGACCAGCAGCGCATTTTACGGACGGCGGGCGCTCGGCTCGTGGCCAGCGCCATCGCGCGCGTGCGCAGCCAGACCGCTGAGTCCACTCGGGTTGCGTGCGCGCGCGGCGTACGGCTCATGCGTGCCCGCGCAGCTGACGTTGCGGCCTTCAAACGCGCGCTGCGCCCCGTCTTGGCGTCGCTCGACCGCGATGCTCAGACGCGCCGATTCATCAGCGCGATCGCCAGGATGAAGCAACAGCTGGGCACCGGTCCGGATGCCCAGTCATGCGGCAAACCGGCTCCGCGGCCGCCTGTCTCGACGCGCCCGACGCCGATCGACGGCGTCTACCGCTCAGATGTCACGGTCGCGCAACTCAACCGGGTTCCCTCGTTCGAGGCTCGCGAGTACGGTCTGGCGGAGTACGGACACTTCACGCTCGTCCTCCGGCGAGGTCGCTTCCGGTGGTCGGGCGCGAGCGTTCACGGTGACTTGCTGATCTCCGGCACGTTCGCGCTGCATGGGCCGGTCGTGACGCTGAGACCGGTGGACCCGATCGACTTCGCCGGCAACACCTGGACGTATCGGTGGAGCCGCTACCGGGACATCCTGTCGTTCCGCAAGGTCGGCCGTGCGCCGGCGCTGCTCGTCGTGCACCCGTGGCGGCGCGCGTCGCCGTGACGGTGCCTCAGGCCTCGCGCAGGAACGCGAGCACCGCGAGCACGCGGCGGTGCTGATCGGGCGATTCGAGCAGCCCGAGCTTGAGGAAGATGTGGCGGATGTGGGCCTCGACCGTCTTGGCGCTGAGGAACAGACGGCGGCAGATCACCTGGTTGGAGTGGCCCTCTGCGATGAGCGCGAGCACCTCGCGCTCACGGGCGGTGAGCTCGTTGAGAGGCGCCTGCGCACGGCGGCGCGCCATCAGCCGGGAGACGATCGTCGGGTCCAGCACACACTCGCCCTCGCCGATGCGCCGCAGGGCGTCCGCGAAGACCACCACGTCGGCCACGCGCTCCTTGAGCAGGTAGCCGGCGCGCTCGGGCGCCTCCTCTAGCAGGCGCAGCGCGTAGCGCGACTCGAGGTAGTGCGAGAGGACCAGGACGCCAACGGATGGATGACGCCGGCGGATCTCCTGGGCCGCGACCAGGCCCTCGTTGGTGTGCGTCGGCGGCATCCGGATGTCGATGACCGCGACGTCGGGCTGCGTGGACTGCACCGCGCGCAGTAGCGAGGCAGCGTCGTCGCAGCGCCCCACGACCTCGACCCCTATCTCGGTCAGCAGGCGTGCGAGCCCTTCACGAAGCAGCGCCTCGTCATCTGCGAGCACTACGCGCATGGCAGCTCCGCGCGCAGGTGCGTGTGACCGTCACCGCGCTCGACGAGCAGCGTTCCATCCAGCGCCCCGACCCGATCCTCGAAGTCGGTGAGCGGCGCCAGGAGCGCGCCGTCCGCCTGCAGGTCGACGACGAGCCGTTCCCCCTCGCGGCGGACCTCGACGACCAGGGGCCCGTCCCCGCACTGCCTGAGCGCTTCGGTGATTACGTAGTAGGCCGCCGACTCGATCGTTGCGTGGAAGCGCTCCTCGCTCAGCTCGCCGGGCACGAC
>JALYKU010000113.1 GCA_030774595.1 Chloroflexota bacterium
CCGCGCGCCCAGGGCGCAGGCGGCGCGGATGTCCCGCCGGGGCTGCGCGGCCGCATCCTGCGCATCCAGGTCATGTCCGGGAACAAGAGCAAGGTCAACATCGCGATCCCGGTGGCCGTCGCACGCCTCGGGAAGATGAAGATCGCTGCAAGCGGGCTCGTGCACGAGCACCTCTCCAAGTTCGGTATAGACCTTGACGACGTCCTGCGATCGATCGAACGTGCGGGCCCGCTGGTCGACATCCACGACAACGAGGACCGGATCCTCATCACCGTCGAATGACGGCGTCGCGGTCGTCGGCGTCGGATACCTGGTGACCGCGGCGGTGATGCTGTTCACAGAGGCCAATTTCTTCGTGGACACAACGAACTTCCTGTTCGGGCAGGCGTCGGGGGTCGGGTATCCCGTCACCGTCCTCCCGACCGCGCTGCGAGCCGTCGCCCTGGCGCTGCCGACGACGTACGCGATGGATCTCATGCGCCACTCCGCGGTCGGGACCAGGTCGCTCCTCGACCCGCTCCCCGAGCTCGGCGTGCTGGCGGTCCTCGCGCTGCTCGCGTATCCGCTCGGGCGCTGGGCGTTCGCGCGATCCGATCGGCGCATGCGCAGGCAGGGAACGCTGGGCCAGCACTGACGAGGCTGCGCCTCGGACCGACCAGCATGGTCCTGAGGGCGTGCCGAATGACGGATGCGGATGCGACCCTCGAGCACCATTGTTCTTACTACGCGGCACCTTTGCGGCGTGAGGATCGACTCATTCGGATCGCGCGAGGACGTGAAGGCGCGCACCAGCGGCGTCGAGTCCCTGGCCCTGAGTTACCCTACGGCGCGGTGAGGCTCTTCTGGCGCACGCTCATCACGGCGATCGCCATCGTCGTGACCGCGTACATCGTGCCCGGGATCAGCTGGGGGCACGCGTCGTACGGCGTCGGCGAGCTGGACAAGTGGGTCTCGCTCGGGATCACCGCGCTCGTACTGGGACTCGTGAACGCCTTCGTGAGACCGATCTTCGTCATCATCTCGCTCCCGTTCACGATCGTGACCCTCGGGCTGTTCCTCCTCGTGATCAACGCCGTCATGCTGCTGATCGTGTCGGCGATCCCGTTCACCGGCTTCCAGGTCGACGGCTTCGTGCCGGCGCTGCTCGGCTCGATCCTCATCTCGATCGTCGGCTTCGTGGTCTCGCACCTGCTCCCGCATTAGTTGCGCGCCGCTAAGCCGTTGTCGACCGCGCCGGTCCGCGTACGACCTCCCTTCATCGTCGTGACCGGCATGTCGGGTTCGGGCAAGTCGCAGGCGGTGAAGGTGCTGGAGGACCTCGGCTACTACACCCTCGACAATCTGCCGCCCGCGCTCATGGCCGCCACGCGGGTCGTGTGCGAGCGGGGCGGCCACCACGAGATCGCATTCGTGATCGACGCTCGCAGTGGGCCGCTCTTCGCCGAGGCGGGGGCCGCGCTCGATGACCTCGTGACCGGAGGTGCACCCCCGCACGTGCTCTTCTTCGACGCTTCGGACGACGTCCTGCTGCGCCGCTACAGCGAGACCCGTCATCGTCATCCTGTGGCGAGCTCCGGTGGCGTCGAGCCCTCCATCCTCGAGGAGCGCCGCCTGCTCGTCGAGCTGCGACGCCGCGCCGACAAGGTGGTCGACACGACGCATCTGAGCGTGAAGGACCTCCGCGACACGATGCACTCGCTGTACGGCAGCGGTCGATCGGCGATGCTCGTTCACGTCACGAGCTTCGGGTACAAGTACGGCCTGCCGCTCGGCGCCGACCTGGTGTTGGACGTACGGTTCATGGAGAACCCCTTCTACGACCCGGTCCTCCGCCCTCTGTCCGGCAGCGACCCGGCGGTCCGCGACTTCGTGCTGGGCCATCCGGCGACCCGGGCGTTCCTCGACCATCTCGTGCCGTTCCTCCGGTTCGCCCTGCCGCGGTATGAGGAGGAAAAAAAGGCCCGCTTGGGGATCGCGTTCGGCTGCACCGGCGGACGGCACCGCTCGGTATCGATCGCGGACGAGGTCGCCTGCAGGATGCGCGAATTCTGGCCGGGCGACATCGAGCTCGAGCACCGCGACCGCGACCGCCAGGACGTGCGGACGTAGTGGCCTCGCCTCGGGGGCCTGGGTCGCCGACCGCGAGCGTCTTCCGAGACGAGCCGCTGGCGGGGGCCGGGACGTGAGAGATCGGATCGTCGTCGGCAACTGGAAGATGAACCCCCCGACCGCCGCCGAAGCGACGGCTCTGGCGGGGATCCTCGCGCTCCGCGCCGAGGTCCGCGGGGTCGCGGTCGGCGTCGCGCCGCCGACCGTCGCGATCGCAGCCGTGGCGAAGGTGCTCGGGGGATCGCCCGTGGACGTGTACGCGCAGGACGTGCACTGGGAGGAGAGCGGTGCCTTCACCGGCCAGACCTCGGCGTCGATGCTCGTGGGCATCGCGCACGGCACGATCGTCGGGCATTCGGAGGTCCGCCGCGACCAGTGCGAGGACGACGCTCGCGTGTCCCGCAAGCTGGAGCGCGCGGTCGCCGCCGGGCTGCGCCCGATCCTCTGCGTCGGTGAGAGCGAGTACCACTACGTGGCGGGGGAGACGCACGGGGTGCTCGCGCGGCAGATCGAAGCCGCTATCGCGCGCGTGGACCGCGCGACGCTGGGCGAGCTGGTCGTCGCGTACGAGCCCATCTGGGCCATCGGCACCGGGCGTCCCGCCACGGCCGCCGAGGCGGCGCGCGCCGCGGCGACCATCCGCGAGGTCCTGTCGCGGTCCGGCCTTGACGCCGAGCGTGTTCCGATCCAGTACGGCGGCAGCGTGAACGCGGCGAATGCGCGCGAGTTCGCGGCCGCGGACGGCATCGATGGCGCCCTCGTGGGCGGCGCCTCGCTGAACGCCGACGAGTTCGCCGAGATCGTCGCCGCGTTCGGGTGACCGCCCGCGGCCGCCCGGTCGTGCTCTGCGTGCTCGACGGATGGGGGATCGCACCGGACGGCCCGGCGAACGCCGTGACGCGCGCCCGCACGCCTCGGCTCGACGCGCTCTTCGCCCGGTACCCTCACGCGCGCCTGGAAGCGAGCGGGAAAGCCGTGGGCCTTCCCGCGGGCGTCATGGGGAACAGCGAGGTCGGCCACCTCACGATGGGCGCCGGCTACGCCGAGCCGCAATCGCTCGAGCAGATCGGCGCCGCGATCGCGGACCGCTCCTTCTTCGCGAATCCCGCCTTCCGCGCGGCATGCGACGCCGTTCGGCAGCGCGGGACGCTCCATCTCATGGGCCTGCTGTCGACCGGAGGCGTGCACGCCGACATGAATCACCTTCGCGCGCTCACCGAGCTCGCCCGCCGGGAGCGCGTGCCACGTGTCGCGGTCCACGCGTTCCTCGACGGACGCGATATGCCCCCGCGGAGCGCGCTCGAGCTGCTGGCCCAGGTGGACGCGCCGATCGCAACGGTCCACGGCCGCTATTTCGCGATGGACCGCGACAAGAGATGGGATCGCGTCGCGCGCTCGTACCGCGCGATCGTCGATGCGGACGGGCCACGCGTGCCGGACGCGGAGACGGCGCTGCGCGAGTGCTACGCCGATCCAGGGTGCGGCGACGAATCGCTCGAGCCGCGCGTGGTCGGTTACGGCGCGCGCGTCGAGGACGGCGACTCCGTCATCTTCTTCAACTACCGGCCCGACCGCGCGCGCGAGCTCACCTGGGCCCTCATGCAGGAGGACTTCACCGGCTTCCAGCGATCCCGCCGGCCGAAGGGTCTGACGTTCGTGACCATGACCGAATACAACGTCGAGCTGCCGTCGGTCCTGGTCGCGTTCGAGCCGCGGTCCGTGATCGCCATGCCCCAGCTGCTCTCCGAAGCCGGGCTTCGCCAGTACCACGTCGCGGAGACCGAGAAGTACGGGCACGTGACGTATTTCTTCAACGGTGGCCGGGAGGAGGCCTTCCCGGGCGAGGACCGGCTGCTCGTACCCTCGCCAAAGGTCACGACCTACGACCTTCGGCCGCAGATGAGCGCCGCCGCGGTGGCCGGCGCACTCGTGGAGGCGATCGGGACGGGGGAGTACGGCTTCGCGATCGTGAACTTCGCGAATCCCGACATGGTCGGCCACACCGGCGTGGTCGAGGCGGCCGTCCGCGCGATGGAGGCGACCGATGCCGCCGTGGGGCGCGTCGTGGACGCCGTGCTCTCTGCGGGTGGCTGCATCCTCATCACGTCGGACCACGGGAACGCCGAGCAGATGCGCTTCGAGGACGGTGGAGCGCACACGCAGCACACGACGAACCCGGTGCCGGTCCTCTACGTGGCC
>JALYKU010000114.1 GCA_030774595.1 Chloroflexota bacterium
GGTGACAAGGCCGACAAGGGCGACAAGCGTGACAAGGGCGGCGACGCCGCCGCGGCCAGGACCGGCGATGGCGGAGACAGGTCCAATGCAGGAAAGGCGAAGGCCGGCACGGCGCCCCCGCCCAAAAGGGAAGGTGCCTCTTCGAAGAGCGAGCCGGAATCTTAGCCGGGGTCTTCGCGCGCGCCCGCGCGGTCCTGTCCGGATTCTCGAGCGATGAGTGCGCCTTCCTCGCGGGAGCTGTCGCGTACCAGATCTTCTTCGCGATCGTGCCGCTCCTCGCGCTCGCGCTGGGCATCCTCGCCTTCGTGTATGGGCAGGAGCGCGCGCAGGAGCAGATCGTCGACCTCATCCGCGGCGCGTACCCTTCCGCGACCGCGCGGGAGACGGGCCTGGTGCGGCAGATCGTGGAGGGCCGGGCGGTGTCCTTCGGCCTGGGTCTGATCGGCACGCTGTTTTCTGTGACCGCGATCCACGCCTCGATCGATCTGGCCGTGGCCGGCGTGCTCGGGCGGGAGGGCAAGCGCCGCTTCGTCCGTGGCAAGCTCGAGGCGGTCGCGTTCGCGGTCGGACTCGTCCTCCTGTTGGTGGTCTCCTTCGCCGTGTCGTACGGGGTCCAGGCCGCCCAGGGCGCGCTCGCGGCGGCGGGACTCGAAGAGGGCGCGCGCATCGCCCTGCAGCTGCTCTCGCCGATCCTCGGGATCGCCCTCGGCTACGCGTTCTTCCTGCTCATCTACCGCGTCATCCCGCGACGCCCGGTCCGACATCGCGTGGTGCGCGGGGCCGCGCTGGTTTCCGCCATCCTGTGGGAGGTGGCGAAGGTCGCGTTCGGCTTCTACACGCGCGCGCTGGGCGCGTTCGCGGCCTACGGGGCGCTCGCGTTCGTGGCCGGCCTGCTGACGTGGATCTACGTCACCGCGGCGATCATCCTCCTGGGCGCCGAGGTCATCCGGACATCGGAGCGGCCGTCATGATCGAGCGGCTGGAGGCGATGGCGAGCCGCCTGCTCGAGGGTTGGGTCGCTCGTCTCTTCCGCACGCCACTGCAGCCGGTGCAGCTCGGCAAGCGCGTGATCCGCGCGATGGAGTCGCATCAAACGGTCTCGCTCTCCAAGACCTTCGTGCCCAACTCGTACGTCGTCTCCCTCGCGCCCAGCGACTTCGCCCAGTTCGAGCAATACCGGCGCAGCCTGGAGCGCGACCTCACCGAAGCGGTCCTCGGCGCGGCGCGCGAGCGCGGCTTCACGCTGCTGGCCTATCCCACGGTGGAGCTCGAGCGCGATGACGACATCGCGTCCGGCGACCTGCGCGTCTCGTGCGCGCTCGTGGACGAGTCCGGCGGCGAGGTGGGCCCCGAGGCGCCTGCCATCCGCGCCACCGCCAGCGGCCACACGATGGTGCTCGATCGCGATGCGCTGCTGCGCGACCGGCCGCGCTCGCCGAAGGCCTCGGTCGAGGTCCGCGACGCCGAGCGCCGCCGGATGAGCCTCGGACCCGAGCCGCTCGCGATAGGCCGCGATCCGCAGAACGACATCGTCCTCAGCGACCGCCGCGTGTCCCGCAGGCACGCGGAGATAAGGCTTCGGCTGGGCCGCTATACGCTCTACGACCTGCAGAGCACGAACGGCACGCTGGTGAACGGCCGCCGGGTCGCGGAGGTGGTGCTCAGCGACGGCGACCGGATCGCGGTCGGTGGCACCGAGATGGTCTTCTCCGCGGAATAGGCACCGGGAGGCGCGCCGCGCATGGAGATCGCGTTCCCGATCGTGCTGTGGGGCGTGCGGCTCCTGTTCCTTCTCCTCTTGTATCTCTTCCTCTTCCGCGCGTTCGCGGCGGTGCATTGGGCGATGCGCGCCGACGCTATTGGCCCGCAGCGGCCGGCCGCTGGACTCGCCTACCTGGTGGTCGAGCGCGGCCATCCCGCGGGCCCGCGTACCGGTGACCGCCTGCCGCTGCACGCCGTCAGCGCCATCGGACGGGGTGCGCGGAACGACATCGTGCTGGGCGACGAGGCGGCGTCGGCGCGCCACGCGGCGATCTCCCTCATCGACGGCGAGTGGTGGGTCGAGGACAGTGGCAGCACGAACGGAACGCACTTGAACGGCACGCGAATCGGCCAGAGGGAGCGGTTGCGTCCCGGAGACGTGCTCGCCATCGGCCGGGTGTCGCTGCGCTTCCAGTCCGCGTGAGGTCCCACCCAGTGGCGCGCTTCGGCGAGCTGCGGCTCCTGTTCCTTGTCGCCGCGCTCGCGGTCACCGGCTTCGTCGCCGTGGTCGCGACCGCGAGCGCCGAGTTCCGGGCCGCACAGGTGCTCGTCCCGTTGTTGTTCCTCGCGCTCGTGGCGGCGCTCCACTTCGTCCTCGTCGCCATCGGCTTCCGCGGCGACCAGGTGCTGCTTCCGCTGGCCGTCGGGCTCACGGCGATCGGGCTCATCCTGGTGGAGCGGCTCGCGCCGAGGCTCCTGATCCAGCAGGTCACGTGGTCGGTCGTCGCGGCCGGCGCGTTCGTGGCGGTGCTGCTGGTCCCGCGCGACCTGTCGGTGCTGGCCCGCTACAAGTACACGTGGGCGCTGCTCGGAATGCTGCTCCTCGTCGCCCCGCTGCTGCCGCTGGTGGGCACCGAGATCAACGGCGCGCGCATCTGGGTCCGCGTCGGTCCGGCGCTCTTCGAGCCATGGGAGGCGGTGAAGCTGCTCCTCGTCGTGTTCTTCGCGGCCTACCTCGAGGAATACCGCGAGGTCCTCGCCGCCACGCCGCGTCGCCTGGGTCCGTTCCCCGTCCCGCCGCTGCCGTACCTGCTCCCGATCCTCCTGATGTGGGCCATCGCGATGCTGGTGATGATCGCCGAGAAGGACCTCGGCGCCACCCTGCTTTTCTTCGCCGTCTTCCTGGCGATGCTGTTCCTCGCGACGGGCGAGCTCTTCTACACCGCCATCGGCGCGGCCATGCTCGCGCTCGGCTCACTCCTGGCGTACCGGGTCTTCGCCCACGTGCAGGCGAGGGTGGACGTCTGGCTCGCGCCCTTCTCCTCGGACCTGCGCTTCGACGAGGGCTACCAGACGGTCCAGGGGCTCTTCTCTCTCGGCAACGGGGGACTGATCGGCGTCGGGCTCGGACGGGGCATGCCCGAAAGGATCCCCGTCGTCTGGAGCGACTTCGTGTTCGACGCCTTCGCCGAGGAGGCCGGGTTCCTCGGCGCCGCCGCGCTGCTCGCGCTGTACCTGCTGTTCTTCTATCGCGGGATGCACATCGCGCTTCGCGCGCCCACGGCGTTCCTGCAGCTGCTCGCCGGCGGCCTGTCGTTCATCCTCGCGCTGCAGACGCTCGTCATCGTGGCCGGCAACGCCAAGCTGATCCCGCTCACGGGGATCACACTGCCGTTCGTCGCGTACGGCGGGTCTTCACTCGTGACGAATTTCATGCTCACCGCCGTCCTGCTGCGGATCAGCGACATCACCGCGCGCGTCCGAGGCTCGCCATGAGGCGCCCCATCGCGGCGAACATCCGCGCGCTCACCCTCGCGGTCGCGATCGTGTTCCTGCTGGTGTCGGTGGGCGTCGGCTATTGGACGCTCGTCGCGTCGGAGACCCTCGCGGCCGACCCCTTCAACCCGCGGCTCATCGCCGCGCAGCGCGACATGCCGCGCGGCGCGATCGTCGACCGGACCGGCCAGCCGCTCGCCCAGAGCGTGCGGCGCGGCGACGACCTGGTGCGCGAGTACCGCGATCGCAGCCTCGCGCAGGTGGTCGGCTACGCCTCGTTCAAGTACGGCGCGACCGGGATCGAGCAGAGCTACGCGGAGTCGCTGATCGGGCAGGATCCCGCGGATCCCGTCGGGCTGCTCCGGGCCCGCTATCTCGGGGAGAGAGGGGCGCCGAGCGCCGTCGTGCTGGGCATCGACGCGCGCGTGCAGAGCGCGGCGGCCTCCGCGCTCGCCGGCCGCCGGGGCGCGGTCGTGGCGATGGACCCGCGGACCGGGCTGATCCTCGCCTCGGTCAGCCTGCCCAACTACGACGCGAACCTCATCGTCGACCCGGCGCAGCAGGACATCGCGTGGGGTCAGGTCAACGGCAACGCGGATCGTCCGCTGCTCGACCGCGTGACCCAGGGCCTGTACCCGCCCGGATCCGTGTTCAAGCTCATCACGACCGCGGCCGGGCTCGAGAACGGGCTCGACCCGAACGCGCGCATCCGCGTCGACGACCCGTTCCAGGCCGATCGCTCGTGGGGCGATTACTTCGTACGCTCATCCTCCCACGCGCACGGTGATTTCGACCTCTCGCTCGCCTACCAGCGCTCGGAGAACATCTACTTCGCCAAGGTCGGCCTGCAGGTGGGCGGCCCCAGGCTCGCGGACTACGCGAGGCGCTTCGGCATCGGCACCCGTCCAAAGCTGGACCTGGACGAGCGCGCCGTGGCCGCGGGTCAGGTCTCGACATCCGGCGTCCTCGACCGTCCCACGCTGGTGGCCGACACGTCGTTCGGGCAGGGGGAGCTCCTGGTCTCTCCGCTGCAGATGCTGCTCGTCACCGCGGCGATCGCCGACCGCGGGTCGCTGCCGGCCGCGCACTATGCGAGCGAGGTGCGCGATGGCCAGGGACGCCGGATACGCTCGGTGGACCCGGCGCCGGTCGGGCAGGTCATCCGCGCGGAGACCGCGCGCACGATCACCCAGGCGATGGTGGATGCGGTCGAGGCGCCCGGCGCGTTCGCGGCCGGCGCGAAGATCGCGGGGGTCAAGGTCGCCGGCAAGACCGGCACCGCGGAGAACGCGGCGGGATCCCCGCACGGCTGGTTCGTGGGGTTCGCGCCCGCCGCGGACCCGACCGTAGCGGTCGCCGTCCTGATCGAGAACGCTCAAGCGGGCGGCCTCGATGCCGCGCCGGTCGGCGGTGCGGTGCTGAAGGCGGCCCTCGGGGCGGGGAACTAGCCGGCGTCCGGCGCTGTATGCGCCTTATGAACCAGATGGCCTTCTCGGCCGTTCTGCATACATGAGGCGCGAGCGAGATCGGGCTTCGCCCGACCGAGCCGTCCCGGGCCCCTCGTGACCGGAGCAGGCGAAGCCAGCAAAGGGAACAGGGTTCAGCGGAGATCGGGCTTCGCCCGACCGAGCCGTCCCGACCGCCTAACATCGACACCGCGCATCACTTCCGCACGAGGGGAGACTGCAGTGACCGATAGCCAGCTCAGTCGGCGGGCCGCCTCGGTCGTCGAGAACGTGGAGCGCGTCATCTTCGGCAAGCACCACGAGGTGGAGCTCGCGCTCGTCGCCCTCCTGTGCCGCGGCCACATCCTTCTCGAGGACGTCCCCGGCACCGGCAAGACGGTGCTCGCCAAGGCCCTGTCGCGCTCGCTCGGCTGCACGTTCCGCCGGATCCAGTTCACGCCGGATCTCCTGCCGTCGGATGTCACGGGGGTCGCGATCTTCAACCAGCAGACCAGCCGTTTCGAGTTCCGCGCGGGGCCGGTCATGAGCCAGATCGTCCTCGCCGATGAGATCAACCGCGCCACGCCCAAGACCCAGTCCGCGCTGCTCGAGGCCATGGAGGAGCGCCAGGTCACGGTCGACGGCGTGACCTACCACCTCCCCGATCCGTTCCTGGTCATGGCGACGCAGAACCCCATCGAGTACGAAGGCACCTTCCCGCTCCCCGAAGCGCAGCTCGACCGCTTCTTCCTGCGGCTCGCGCTCGGATACCCGACGGAGCGCGAAGAGGTCGCGATCCTCGACGCTCAGCGCGTCGTGCATCCGCTGGAGACGCTCGAGCAGGTGCTGTCGGCCGACGAGCTCGTCGATGCGCAGCTGCGGGTGCGCGAGGTCCACATGGCCGAGGCGGTGAAGACGTACGTCGTCGGGATCGTGTCCGCGTCGCGCTCGCATCCCGATGTCTATCTCGGAGCGTCGCCGCGCGGCTCGCTCGCCCTCGCGCGGGCGGCCCAGGCCTACGCGGCCCTCAAGGGCCGCGACTACGTCGTGCCGGACGACGTCAAGGCGCTCGCCGGTCCGACGCTCGCCCACCGCCTCATCCTCCAGCCGCAGGCCCGCCTCAAGGATCTCGCCGCCACGAGCGTGGTCGCCGAGATCCTGGCGAGCGTCCCGGTCGAGGTGTCGGCGGCCACCGCGCGCGTCTGATGCGCGCGTGGCAGTTCGCGGTCCTCTGGATCGCGCTGTTCGTCGCCGCGGCCGCGAGCGGGGTCGAGCTCCTCTCGTACCTCGCGTATCTCGTGCTCTTCGTGGCTGCGGCGATGTGGGTCGTCTCGCGGCTGACGCTCGACGGGCTCTCCGTGAAGCGCACCCTCGGCCAGGCATACGCGCACCTCGGAGACACGATCGAGCTCTCGTATGAACTGCGCAACGACCACCGCCTCGGCAAGCTGTGGCTCGAGATCCACGAGGACTCGAGCTGGCCGGAGCCCATACCGGGGCGCGTGCTCACGATCGGCGGCGGCCGCACGCGGCGCTGGAAGGTCCTCGTGAAGGCGCTGCGGCGTGGACGGTTCCACCTCGGGCCGATCGTGCTGCGCAGCGGCGATCCCTTCGGGCTGTTCGCCACGGAGCAGCGGATCCCGACCGATTCGCTGATACTCGTGTACCCGCGCGTCCTTCCGCTGCCCTTTTGGCAGCTGCCCGGTTCCTTCCTCGAGGGCAACGTGCTGACGGGACAGCGTTCGCTGCAATCGACGTCGATGGTCATGGGCATCCGCGAGTACCGCCCCGGCGACGCGGTCAACCGCATCCACTGGCCGTCGTCGCTTCGCCACCGGACGCTACACGTCAAGGAGTTCGAGCTCGACAAGACGGCCGACCTGTGGATCTACCTCGATCTCGAGCGCCGCTGGCATCGCGGCCAGGGCGACCATTCGACGGAGGAGCGCGCCGTCACCGTCGCGGCGTCGGTGGTCGCCAAGGCGCTGCGCGAGCATCGGAACGTTGGACTGGTCACGAGCGGGCCGCACGCCGAGGTCCTGCATCCGGACCGCGGGACGAAGCAGTTCGGCAAGCTCATGCAGTACCTCGCCGAGGTGCAGGTCGGCGGGACGCGCACGCTCGCGGAGACCCTCATCGAGACACTGCCCCGCCTACGGCGCGGCGCTTCCGTCCTCGTCATCACGCCGTCGCTCGACCGCGCGTGGGTACGGCCGGGAAGCACGCTGCGGGAGGCGGGGATCGCCACGCAGGCCGTGATCGTCGGTCCGCCGGTGGAGACGGACGAGCGCGATCCGGCCCGGCGCGCGGCGGTCCTCGGTGAGCTCGTGGTCGCCGGCGTGCGCGCGACGTATCTGCCCGCGGACGCCGCCGTCGAGGATCTGTTCCGGGAGGCCGCCAGTGCGGTCGCTTAGCCCCGCCGCGCGCGCGGTGTTCGCGCCGCCGAACCTCTCGCGGCTGAGCTTCCGCGGTGGCTGGCTGGGGCTGCTGTTCTTCCTGCCGTTGATCGTGCTCTACCCGACCTCCCTTCAGCAGGCCGATTGGGTCGGCCTGAGCGGCCAGTTCTCGTGGATCGCGCTGCTCGGTGCGCTGTTCGGGACCACGCTCGGGAACGGCCGGCAGCCGATGCGCCGCGCGATGCTGTTCGGTGCGTCGATCGGCACCGGATCGGTCTTCTTGACGACGATCCTGGCCTCGGGCAACCAGGACTTCCGCGAGCGCGCCGTCGCCCTCGCCATCCACGTGAACAACTGGTTCACCCAGATCCTCGCGGGCGAGGCCGCGAACGACCCCACCGTCTTCGTGCTCTTCCTCGGCGCGACCGCATGGGCCTCCGCGTTCGTCGGGACATTCGCTCTCGCGCGCGAGCGCCGCGCGTGGGACGTCATCGTCCTCTCCGGCTTCTGCCTCGTCGTGAACGTGTCCCTCGCGCTCACCTCGCTCATCGGCGACGTCGTGCTCTTCACTCTGTTCGCCCTGCTGTTCCTCGCGCGCCTGCATCTCGTCACGCTGCAGGAGCGCTGGGAGCGCGCGAACATCGTGCCGGCGGGAGAGATGGACTGGCGCCTCTTCCGGGGAGCGCTCACCTGGACGGCGGTGCTCGTCATCATGGCGCTGGTCACACCGCGCGTGGGCGCGGCCGAGGTGCTCAACACCGCGTTCAACACGTTCGAGGGTCCCTACCACCGGGTCGAGGCCGAGTGGCAGCGGTTCTTCGCCGGCGTCTCGGGGCCGAGCCGGCTCCGCGGCGTGTCGTTCTCCGATTCCATCCGCCTCGGGCAGGCGCCAAACCTTGGCGACCGCATCGTGATGACGGTGACGTCAGACGCCGGCCATTTCTGGCGTGCCGTGACCTACGATTTCTACACGGGCGCGGGCTGGCGCACCACGGAGGTCGACAGAGCCGACAAGGTGACGCCCGCAACGTACCAGGGCCGCGAGAAGCAGGACGCGACCTTCCAGGTCGACGTGCCACACGCCAACCTGCTGTTCGCGGCGAACGAACCGACGAAGGCGAGCGTCCCCTATCAGTTCCAGAGCGGCGAGGACCGCAACTACTCGACCTCGATGCGCGTCCTCAACCGGGCGCAGGCCAATGGGCCTTATGTCGTGACGTCGTACGTCTCGACCGCGGACAAGGCCACGCTGCGGAAGGCGCCGACCGCGTATCCCCCGTACATCGCGTCGAAGTACCTGCAGCTGCCCTCGAGCCTGCCGCAGCGAGTCGCCGATCTAGCTCGCCGCGTCGCCGGCGGCAAGGGCAACCCCTACGACAAGGCCGAGGCGATCGAGACGTACCTGCGCAGCACGCACAAGTACTCGACCGTCGTGAAGTCGCCGCCCGCGGGCCGCGATCCGGTCGACTACTTCCTCTTCGACCTGAAGGAGGACTTCTGCGAATACTTCGCCTCGTCGATGGCCGTGATGCTCCGCGAGGTCGGCGTCCCCGCTCGCATGGTCGAGGGTTTCACCACCGGAACGTTCGACTCGGACGCGCACACGTATGTCGTGAGGGAGCTGAACGCGCACGCGTGGGTCGAGGCGTACTTCCCGCAGTACGGCTGGATCGAGTTCGAACCGACGCCGTCCGAGCTGCCGTTCCCGCGGGTCGAGCAGGATCTTCCCGGCGGCAGCGGAGAGACGTCGGGTCAAGGGACCGTGCGCCCGGAGGACACGGAGGGGCTTGGCCGGGGCGGAGACCCGACCGACCTGTCGGGTGACTTTGGCGACACGTCCGCGGCCGCCGGCCGGGGTGGCCTCGACCCGCGCCCGCCGCTGGCCGTCGCGGCGATCGTGCTGCTCGCCCTGCTGGTCTGGGTCGCCCGATTCCAGTGGCGCTTCCGGGGACTCGGGACGGTCGACGCCGCCTGGGGCAAGACCCGCCTACTCGGCACCTACGCCGGCCATGCGCCGCGCGCCTCGCAGACGACGTACGAGTACGCGGAGACGCTGGGCCGCGCGGTGCCCGACGCGAGCGGCTCGCTGCGGACGATCGCGGAAGCGCGCGTGCACGAGCGCTACGCCGCGGCCGGGGCGACCGAGGCCGACCGGGCTGGCGCCGCGCAAGCCTGGCGCCGGGTCGCGCGCGCTCTGATCGGGCTCATCCCCGCACGGATCGTGCGCTCGCTGTCCCGCTTCGTGCGCTGACGCAGCCCGCCCCTGCCGATCACCCGAACATCGCGCGCGTGCGGGCGCACGCCGCCGCCGCGCGCATCGACCTTCCGATCACCCGCTTCCCCGCGGCCACGCGCACAGCCACGGACGCCGCGCGGGAGATCGGGTGCGGCGTCGAAGAGATCGTGAAGTCGCTCGTGTTCAGGGCCGGCGATGAGATGGTCGTCGCCCTGTGCAGCGGCGCCGACCGCGTGGACGAGGCGCGGCTCGCTTCGGCGATCGGCGCCTCCTCCGTCCGCCGCGCCACGGCCGGCGAGGCGAAGTCGGCGACCGGCTACCCGATCGGCGGCGTGCCGCCCTTCGGTCATGCCACGCCACTGCGGGTAGTCGCGGACAGGCGGCTCCTCGACTTCGACAGGGTCTGGGCCGCGGCCGGTCTTCCCGATGCGGTGTTCCCGATCGCCCCGGCCGACCTGGTGCGCCTTGGGAGCGCGAGCATCGCCGACGTGGCGGTGATCGCGCCGGTCGCGTGAGCGAGGTTCTTCAGGTCGCGCGCCGATCTTCGGAAGTGGCTCGAGAAGAACCACGATCGCGCGCCGGAGCTGTGGCTCGGTTTCTTCAAGAAGAGCAGCGGCAAAGCGAGCGTCACCTACCGAGAAGCGCTGGATGAGGCGCTGTGCTTCGGATGGATCGACGGCGTCGACAAACGTGCGGACGAGCAGAGCTACACGATCCGATTCACGCCGCTCACGCCGAAGAGCAACTGGAGCCGCGCGAACGTCAGCGCGTCGGCGAGCTGATCGATCTCGGCGCCATGACTCCCGCGGGTCTGGGGGCGTTCGACGGGCGGGACCCGGCGCGGCAGAGCGTCCATTCGTACGAGGCGACCCTTCGCAGGCTCGACGCCCCTCACGAAAAGGGCTTCAGGGCCAATGCACGCGCATGGGCGTTCTTCGGGGCGCAACCCGCCGGTTACCGGATACTCGCGAGCTGCTGGGTCATGAGCGCGAGGATGGAGGTGACGCGATCACGGCGCCTCGCGATCCTCATCGGGGACTCCGCGCAGGGTCAGCGGCCGCCGCAGGTCACCGGTACCGCCAGGCGAGACGCCGGACGCGAACACTTCCGCAGCACGGCCCCGACGAAATAGTCACGGCGGAAGACGCCCGAGGTGTCTACCTCGCCGTTCTAGTGTTTCTTGGAGCCGCTTATCTCAGCCAGAATCTGCTCACGCGGGGTACGGAGGGTCACGGCGGGGACTTCACGGCGTTCGCCGTCCGACCGATTCCAAAA
>JALYKU010000115.1 GCA_030774595.1 Chloroflexota bacterium
GTCAGTACTTCCCCAAGGGCAGCGATCTCTCGGTCCATCGCCAAGCACAGCTCGATGCCGTCGCGCGTGAGCTCAACGGCAGGCCACGACGTACGCTGGACTGGACGACGCCCGCCGAGGCGTTCGCCCAAGTGATGCGATGACCGTTAGAGACCGGGCACCGAAAGTCACAATCAAGGACGGCAACGCTCTTAAGGACAGCGACGTTGTGATCTACACCCAAGGGCAGCTACCCGAACAACACCAACGTCAGGCGTGACAGCGATGTCGATGTTGTCGTAGAGCTGCAGGACTGCGTCTACTACGACTATGCATCCGGGGTTACAGCGGCTAACCCGTCCACGTGAAACATTTGGCCCAGCGCAAACGGCTCCGCGGCGACCTCGCCGGTCCTTCGCCCGAGCGGTGAGCGGAACGAGGCGCCCATCGAAGGCGACCCTTAGGCGATGAAGGTCCTCCACAGGAGATTCGCGACGCTAGCGATCAGCAGCACGGCGATCGCCTGGCGAAAGCGGGCGGGGCTCATGCGGCCGCGGGCGAAGATGCCGGCGAGCAGCGCCAGCAGCGTGGGTATCAGGCCGAGGAACGCGACCGCGAGCAGCGTCGGGGTGTAGAGGCCGAGCAGGATGAAGCCGATGACCTGGACGATCGAATTGAGCTGGAAGATCGCGGCAAGGACGAGAACGTAGTCGCCCGGCGAGAGCCGGCGGGCGTGGAAGTACGAGCCGATCAGCGGGCTCGCGATCGACGTCGAGCCCTGGAGCACGCCCGCCAGCAGCGAGATCACCGGCCCGAGCAGGCGGACTCGCCGCGCATCGGGATCGTCACCGAGCAGCCGATCACCCCGAAGAAGGAAGACGATCACCAGCGCGGCGATGAGCAGCGCGAAGACCCGCTGGTCGAGCTGCGCCAGGAGCAGCACGCCCCCGACCGTGCCGAGCGCGCCCGCCACGAGCATCGGGACGATGCTGCGCAGCACGCCGACCGCGCGCCCGCCCTGCACGAGCAGGATCGAGTTGGCGACCAGGATCGGGATGCTGATGATCACGACCGCGGGCCGCGGGCCGAACACTCCGGCGAGGATGGGGGTCGCGACCAGCGGCAGTCCCATCGCCGTCGCGCCTTTCGCGAAGCCCGCGACGGCCAGCCCCGCCGTCAGGATCAGGAGGTCGAGCGCGCCCACTCGGCTTCGCCGACCAAGGTCCTCCAGTCAACGGGATGAAGGCGCTCGCTCGGGACGTATCCGCGTCCGGTCTTCGCAACGTCGCGCCCCTCGACGCGCACGATGTCGGCGGTGTGGTCGAAGCCGCTCCCGTCGACGAGCGCCGCTCCGACGCCGTAGACGTCGACCGGGACGCCGAGCTCCTCGAAGCGGCGGATCTTTGCGGCGTCGAAGCCGCCCGACACGACGATGCGGACGTGTCCGTACCCGCTGCGGTCGAGCGCGTCGCGCAGGAGCTGCACCAGAAGCGGCGTGACGCCACGCGGGTCCTCGTGCGCGACCCCGCCCCGGCTCTCTATCTCGTCGAGCAGGGAACGGTCGATGAGGCTCTCGCTGGTGTCGACGCGCACGCCCCACAGCCGTTGCCCGAGCGCGTGTGCGACGCCGAGCGAGGTGTTCACGACGTCGTTACGGAAGTCGACGAGCGAGGTGACGCTCACGTGTCCCTCGAGGGTGCCCTTCGCGGTGAGGTGCCCGATCACCTCGGGCGCGCGGTTGATGTGCTCGTCGAACTTCAGCGTCGCGAGCGTCGTGTCGCCGCCGTAGACCGCGATGAGGGCGTGCGGGACCGTCCCGAGGCCCTTCGAGCCCCACCACTCGCCCTGCTCGTCCGTCGACACACCGACGGCGCCGCCGACGAACGACGCGTATCCCGACCCCGCCTGCGCCTCGTGCGCCTGGTGGCGCGCCGCGAACATGATGACCGGCTTGCCGCCCGCGGCGAGCACCACGTCGCGCGTGTTCGTCGCGACCCGCGTGCCTTCGCTCAGCGCGCCGAGGTAGAGCGTCTCGAGATGGGCGAAGGAAGCGTACTCGCCCTCGATGTGCATGACCGGCTCCCCCGCTGACGATGTCTCGCCGTCGTACAGCGAGCTCACCGAGAGGCTCGACCATGCCGGCTCCCACAGTTCGGCGAGCTCGCGGGAGATCTCGAAGACCTCGCGCGCGATCGGCTCGTACTCGGTCCACCCGCCCGCAGGGAGCCCGAGCCAGTGCGCGTACAGCCGCCGCTCGCCGGTGAGGTAGCGCTCGAAGAGCGCGTCGGCGCGGCGCAGATTCTTGTACCGGCCGGCGCCGACGTGCAGGATCGCGAGCGCGTGGTCGGTACCCACGATGACCGCATCAGGGTGCTTCTGGAACACCTGCATCGTGACGCGATCGCGCCGGCCGTCGCGCTCGAGGATCAGCTTGGTCCGCGCGAAGTAGATGTCGCTCTTGTACCCCGCGCGGATCTTCTCGATGGGCAGCCGGAAGATCTCCGGCCGCAGCCGCTCGCTGACGATCATCGATCGACGCGCGCCATCAGAAGATCGAGGAGAGCATCCCGCCGTCGACCTGCAGCGAGAGGCCGGTGATGTACGAGGCCCGGGCCGAAGCGAGGAAGACCACGGCAGCGGCGAACTCGTCGGCCCTGCCGTAACGGCCCAGGGGGATCTGCGCCCGCTCGTACTCGCCCCGGACCTCGTCCACCGTCTTGCCGGACCGCTTGGCGAGATCCAGGTCGATCTGGCGGACGCGCTCGGTGTCGATGCGGCCGGGCTGGACGGCGTTCACGCGGATCCCTGCCGGTGCGAGCTCGGCGGATAGCGTCTTCAGCATCCCGTGAACGGCGGCGCGGAGCGAGCTCGAGAGGATGAGGGTCTGGTACTTCGTCGGCTGGCGAAGCGACAGCGAGGTCATGTACGTGATGGATCCGCCCGTGCCCGACCGAAGGAAGGGAAGCGCCTGCCGCGTAAGGCGCACGGCGGACATGAGCGTCACCTCGACCGCGCGCAGCCACGCGGCATCGTCGAGCTCGTCGAACCGCCCCGTCGGCGGCCCCCCTGCGTTGACGACGAGCGCGTCGATCGCGCCGTAACGCTCGGCCACTTCGTGGACGAAGCGCTCGCATCCCGCCGCTGTCCCGACGTCCGCGGCGACCGGCAGCGTCTCGGCGCCGGTCGCCTTCGCGATCTCACCGGCGGCTGCGCCGATCCGCTGCTCGTCGCGGCTGCACATCGCGACGCGAGCCCCCTCGCGCGCGAATTCCTCGGCCACGGCGCGCCCAAGCCCCTTGCTCGCTGCCGCTACCAGCGCGACCTTGCCCCGCAGTCCGAGATCCACGCGTACACATTGCCACGCCGGGCGCCGGCGCCGTCGGAAGCACCGCGCGCTCGAAACGTTGGTGTGAGTTCGGGCGACGTCCCGCGGTACGCCGCTGGAGTGCTTGGGTCGCGGATGCGAACGCCACCGAGCACCCTCTTCACCGAGCGGGTACAGCCGGCGGCGGCGCGCGTCAGGCGATGGCCTTCTCCGCCGCGGCGAGCGCCTCACGCGCCTCCCGTTCGTGCCCGACCGCGGTGTCGAGCGCGTTCGCCAGACCCCGCCGCTGGCCACGATCGAGGAAGCGCATCGCGACCGTGGCGTCGAACTCGCCGAGACCGGTCTTCGCGACGGCGTCAGCGGCGAAGCCGTACGACTCGGCGGCGCGAAGCAGGTCGACCCCCGGGGTCGACATGAAGATCGAGCGCGCTGTCCGGAGGAACTGCGCCGCACCTCGCCGCTTGTCGACGAAGATCCGCCGCATCGCGTGGTCGCCGAAGGCCGCACTGCCCGCGTGACTCGGATCGGTCCAGCGAGCGTCGTCCCGCAGGCCGGCGATCCACGTCAGGGCGGCGGCGTCGCTCGCCCCGGCGCCATCCAGCGCCGCGCGGATGCCTTCGCGCGCGAGCAACGCCCGGGCGGGCGGAGCCGCGCGATCGAGGAAGAAGACGCCGCCAGGAGACGCGAGCAGCGCGTCCCACGTCACGCTGGCCGGCTTGGGGTCCGACTCGAGAAAGGTGCGGGCGAGGAACGTGCGCGCTTCGGTGTCGAAGCCGACGAGGAGACCGTACTCGGGCGGGCCTTGCGGACCCTCGATGAGGGGCGGCAGCTTCTCGCCGATCGCCTCGATCACGCGCGCGGCCACCAGCTCGCGTAGCTCATCGTCGAAAGGCGGCGTGAGGTGGTCCAGTCGGACCCCCGCGGCTCGCGCCGTGCGGACCTGGGTCGGCGCGTCGCGCGGTGTGGCCGTGAGCGGATCCCAGCCGATGGCGTCCACGCCGGTGGTGAAGGCCGCGCCGGAACTCCCTATGAGCCACGCGTAGTCGGATCTGGTGGCGGCCGCCAGAGCGGAGGGGAAGCTGCACTCGTGACCGGTCGCGGGACCGAAGGGCGGTATGTCCACGAGGATGCGTCGTGTCAGTTGGCATCCTCGGGGAACGCGGGCTTCAGGATGCCGAGGACCTGCAGCGTGACCCACTTGCTCGCGTCGATCCGCGATGGCATGCGATCGGCGTATGGTGCCCGGCCGGCCCACCGCCCGCGAGAGTCCTGGCGTGCCAGGAGCCAGGCGATCGCAGGCTGAGCCCGCTCGTCTCGATCGCTCCCGCGGCGTCGACCGCGCGGAGCACGAACAGCACGTCCGCCTGGTAGAAGAGCGGGAACGACAGCTGGTGCCACAGGTGGCTGGGCCTCGTATCGCTCGGGTAGTTCCCGCGCTCCATCCTGTAGCTCAGCAGGAACTCGACGCCACGGCGCAGCGTCCGCTCGACCTCGCGCGTCCGTGCGGCCTCCGGCAGCGCCGCCCCCCAGATCAAGCGCGCGTAACCCAGGCGCACGGCTGCTCTCCGTTAATGAAGCACGACGCGTCGTACCTTCGAAGGCCCGCCAGGACATCGACTGAAGGACACCCTCCCCTAACCAGACCTAACCAGAGGGCGGCCAGTCTAGCCGCGCTTCGCCCGAGACGGTCACGGTCGCGCGGCGCACGCGCGGGCCGTCGAACTCCGCGACGAAGATCCCCTGCCAGGTGCCCAGCGCCAGGCGCCCGTCGCGCACCGGCAGCGTCACGGAGCTGCCGACGAGCACCGCCTTGACGTGCGCGGGCGAGTTCCCCTCGGCGTGCCGGTAGTCCCCTTGGTCTGGCACCACGCTGCCGAGCGCGAGCAGCAGGTCGCGCTGCACGTCGGGGTCCGCGTTCTCGTTCACGAACACGCCCACCGTCGTGTGCGCGACCGCGATCACGCACAGGCCCTCGCGTACGCCGGACGCCGTGACGACGTCGGCGACCTTCGCGGTGACGTCGTGCGTCTCTTCGCGGCGCGATGTGCGCAGCTCGAAGTCGCCATGGCGCACGGTCATCGGGCCGCTGCCCGTAGCGGCGCCGTGCGCGCGGCTCGATGTCCCCATCGCGCGCTCACCGTCCGGCCGACAGCGAGAGCTGGTCGCCGATGATCCGCTCGAGCAGCGCCGCCGGCACGTTCCCTCCACTGACCACGAGCACCGTCTTTCCCCGCGCCGACGTGGCTCCGCTGCGCAGCGCGGCGAGCGGCGCGCCCCCGGACGGCTCGACCAGCAGCGAAAGGCGCTCGAGGTACTCGAGAGTGGCCGCCTCCAGCGCCCGGTCAGTCACCGTGACCATCTCATCGACGTAGCGCTGGACGAGCGCGATGTTCATCGCGTCCGTCGACTTCGCGACGAGCTTGTCCGCGACGCTGCGGGGATGCTCGAGCTCGACCGGCTCCCCTCGCGCCACCGACCGGCCCACGGCGTCCGCACCCTCGGGCTCCACGCCGATCACACGTATCTCCGGCCGGCGCGACTTCAGCGCGAGTGAGACTCCCCCGATCAGCCCGCCGCCGCCCACGGCGACGATCACGGTGGCAGCGTCGGGTAGGTCATCGAGGATCTCGAGCCCGATCGTGCCCTGACCCGCGATGATCAGCGGGTCGGCGTACGGATGGATGAACGCCCGCCGCTCCATGTGCTCGATCTCGTGCGCCAGGGCGACCGTGTCGTCATACACCTCGCCTTCGAGGTGCACCTCCGCGCCGTATGCCCGGCAGATCGCGACGATCATCTGCGAGACGCCCCGCGGCATGACGACCACCGCCTTCGCGCCGAGGGCCGCCGCCGCGTACGCGACGCCCAGCGCGTGGCTGCCCGCGGACGCCGCCACCACGCCGCGCGCGCGGGCCCCTTGGTCGAGCGATGCGATCTTGTTGAGCGCGCCTCGGACCTTGAACGTCCGTGTCGGCTTGAACGTCTCGAGCTTCAGGTACATATCCGCGCCGAGCTCCGCCGAGAGCAGCGGAGTCCGTTCGAGCGGGGCTCGCGGCAGATAGCGGTCCACGACGGCGCGCGCTGCGATGATCTGCGGCAGACCGAGCTCGCCCGTCACGCGGCGATTATGGGCGGGCGTATCTTTGCTCGGCATGGGCACACGCGGTCGTGCGCTTTGTTCGATCGCTGTTCCGCTGCTCGTGGTCTCGTGCGGAAGCGGCCGGGCATCGCCGTCGCCGACGTCGCCGGTCATGGCGAGCCCGACGCCGTCGGTCGCGAGCCCGACGGCCGGCGTCGTCTCATACGCGAGCGCGACGTTCTCGTACCGGGTGTCGCTCCCGACTCCGTGGCGGGGTAGCGACTGCCAGTCCGCGGTCTTCGACGAGCCGCCGCTCATCGCGGTGGACATCTTCACGAGGGTTTCCGATTACGAGGAGTCGGGCACGGACACGGGATCGAACGACCCCGGCTTTCCGCTGCGCGTGTCCGTACAGCGCCGCCCGATCCTCTTGTACGACGGGAGCGGCGGGGGCCTGCACGTCCGCAGCACGTGGCGGGGAGAGCCCGCGGGCCGCCAGGACATCGACCTCATGCTCCGCGCGAAGGGCCGGACCTGGTACTGGTCGGGGAACCTCATCAGGCAGGGCATCCCGTCCCCGCGGCCCTCGCCCTGACCACGCGCGCGGCGCTGCGCGCGAGCGCCATCGCGCGGCTGCGTGAAAGCGGCGATCCGACCGCGCCCCTCGATGCCGCTCTGCTGCTCGCGCACGTGCTCGGCGTCGGCAAGGAGGCGCTCTACGCGCACGGCGGGGAACCGGTGCCGGACGAGCTCGAGGGCGCGTTCGGCGAGCTCGTCGAAAGGCGCGCGGCGGGAGAGCCGGTCGCGTACCTGCGGGGATGGAAGGAGTTCTACGGCCTGCGCTTCGCGGTCGACCCGCGCGTGCTGATCCCGCGTCCCGAGACCGAGGTCCTCGTGGATGCCGTGCGCGATCTCGTACGCAGGAGGGGCGCGTCGCTGATCGCCGACGTCGGCACCGGATCGGGCGCCATCGCCGTCGCCGTGGCGGTGCACGAGCCCGGAGCGCGACTCATCGCCAGCGATCTATCCGCCGACGCGTTAGCGGTCGCGCGCGAGAACGCGCTCGCGCACGGCGTCGCGGCTCGCATCGACCTTCGCCAGGGCGACCTGTTGTCGCCGATCGGCGAACGGGTCGACGTGGTCGCGGCGAACCTGCCGTACCTGCGGGACGGCGAGGTCGACCGGTTCGTCGGCGCCCGGACCTCGCTCGCGTTCGAGCCGCGCTCGGGGGTCGTCGCCGGACCCGACGGGCTCGAGCTGATGCGCCGCTGCGCGGCCGATCTTTCGCGCGTTCTCGCGCCCGGTGGATCGGTGCTCTTCGAGTGCGATCCGCCGCAAGCGTCCGCGATCGCCGAGCTCCTCTCCGCGGCGATCCGCGGATCGACGCGGGTCCTGCGCGATCTCTCGGGCGATGAGCGCGTCGTCGCGGTCGAGCGCGAACGGGGGCGTTGATGCGGTGGTCCGAACGTAATATCTCCGGGCAGGCGCGGCCCGGGTCGCGTTCTCCGCCCGCGCGCGCGACCGTTCAGCACGGAGGACCTGCTCTCTGCTGCGGCTTCCAGATGCGCCCGCCGGAAACATCCCGGGTGTGGGAGGGCCGCGAGAACCGGCGCACTTCCAGCGTGATCGGCACCGCGACCCCGGGCGTGGGCTCGGCGATTCAGCCCAGCCCGTGCGCGATCCGGCGCGCTTCGGGACGGCGGCGCAGCGCGAGCATCGCGGCGACACCCATCGCCGGACCGGGGACCAGCAGGACGAACGCCAGCGGCCACCCAACAAGGTCGCGCGCGAGCGGCACGAGCCAGATGGTCACGACCGTCAGCGTGAAGCCGAGCGCGAGCTGCAAAGTGAGCGCGGTACCCACGTACGCCTGATCGGCGAGCTCGGTCAGCATCGTCGAGAACTGGGCCGAATCGGCGACCACCGCGATGCCCCACACGAGCCCGACGGCCAGCACGAGGCGGGGGTCGCGTCCGAAGGTGAGACCGATGAGCGCCGCGCACGTCCCCGAGATCGCCATCGCGAGCGCGGTGGTGCGCGTCCTGCCCCAGCGGTCGCCGAGGACCCCGCCGCCGTAGCACCCGAGCGCACCGGCGCCGATGACCGCGAACGTCCCGAGCGGGCCCACGCGTGCCGCTTCGACCTCGCCCGACGACCGCAGGCTGTCCCCGAGGAAGATCGCGAACCACGCCCACATCGCGAACAGCTCCCACATGTGACCCAGGTAGCCGAGGTTCGCGAGTCTCAGCGCCGGGTCGGCGAAAGCGCGCAGCGCGAAGCGCGGCTCGAACACCGCCCGCGGGAACGGGTGCGGGCCGTCCCCGACGAGGAACTGCGCGATCGCGCCTCCCAGCACGGTCATCGCGGACGTGCTGAGGACGACCACCTGCCACGGAACTCCGCCGAGTCCGTTCACCAGGTGTGGCATCGCCGATCCGATCGTCAGTGCCCCGACGAGCACGCCGAGCGCGACGCCGCGTCCGGTGCGGAAGTGGGTGGCCATGACCTTCAGCGCGGGCGGATAGATACCCGCGACGAAGAACCCCGTGAGGAAGCGGAGCGGCAGTGCGAGCGTGAGCCCGTCCGCGCCCGCGACCGCGGCGTTGGCGGCAGCCGCACCGAGCGACGAGATGAAGATCACTCGTCGCGCGGGCACCAGGTCGGAGAGGTTCGTCACGGCCGAAACGAGCGCGCCCGCGACGAACCCGAGCTGCACCGAGATGGTGAGCAGCGACGACTCTCCGCTCGACAGCGACCAGAGGGCGCGCAACGTCGGCAACACGGCCGTGGCCGAGAACCACGTCGTCATCGCGAGGACGAGCGAAAGCGCGAGGAGCACCAGCGCGCGGCGCCGCTCGCCCACGTCGCCGCCGGGGCGCGCCTCGAGGCCAGTCTGACGAGGGGTCGCCGCCACGATGTCTCGGTATCATCGCCCGTGTGAAGACGCGCCTCCTCGCGGCCGATGCGCCGGGGGCGGTGGAGGAGGCGGCGGACCTGCTCTCGCGCGGCGAGCTCGTCGCCTTTCCGACCGACACCGTGTACGGCCTCGCGTCCGGCCACGACCATGTGAAGAAGCTGTACGCGGCGAAGGACCGGCCCAAGGAGAAGCGCATCCCCGTGCTGCTCTCGGACAAGAGCAACCTCGAAGCGAGCGCGATCGTGACCGCGCAGGCCAGGTCGCTCGCCGCCCGCTTTTGGCCGGGCCCGCTGACGATCGTGCTCGTCGCGCCCCGTCGCGGCACGCTCGCCTTCCGGGTGCCCGCGAATGACGTGGCGCGCCGCCTCATCGCCGCGGGCGGCGGCGGCCTCCCGGTCACCAGCGCGAACCGGTCGGGGAGAGCGAGCGCGCGCACGGCGGAGGAGGTCCTCGCGCAGCTCGACGGCCGCATCGCGCTGGTCCTCGACGGCGGTCCGTGCACGGGGGGTGTGGCGTCGACTGTCATCGACTGCTCGGGCACCGGCGTGGCGGTGCTGCGCGAGGGCGCGATCCCCGCCGCCGACCTGGAGAGCGCGCTCGCCGAGGCGGGTGTCGTCTCGTGAAGATCGGCGTCGGCAACGACCACGCGGGTCCCGTGCTGAAGGCCGCGATCGCAGAGCAGCTGAGGGCGGCCGGACACGAGGTCATCGACCACACGCCTGGCCCCCCTTCCCCGGATGACGACTATCCGATGCTCGTCATACCGCTCGCGCGCGCGGTCGCGGCAGGGTCCGTCGAGCGCGGCGTCTTCTGCTGCGGCTCGGGCATCGGCCCGGCGGTCGCCGCGAACAAGATCCCGGGCGTGCGCGCGACGGTCGCGACCGAGGAGTGGTCCGCGCGCGACGCGGTCGAGCACGTCGATGTCAATCTGCTTACCCTCGGCGAGCGCGTCATCGGCGTCGAGCTGGCCAAGGCCGTCGTCGACGCATTCGTCGGTGCGGAGCCGCAGGGCGGCCGTCACGCGCGCCGCCGGGAGCAGATCGCGGAGCTGGAGGTGGAACGGACATGACCGAGCTGGAGCGCGTGGATCCGGAGCTGTACGCCGCCATCGAGGGCGAACGCCGACGCCAGGTCGAGAAGATCGAGCTGATCGCGTCGGAGAACTACACCAGCGCGGCCGTGCTCGAGGCCGTCGGCAGCGTGCTCACGAACAAGTACGCCGAGGGCTATCCCGGGAAGCGGTACTACGGCGGCTGCGAGTGGGTCGACGTGGCCGAGAACCTCGCCATCGAGCGATCCAAGTCGCTCTTCGGCGCGCAGCATGCCAACGTCCAGCCGCACGCGGGCGCGCAGGCCAACATGGCCGCGTACGCCGCCGTGCTGCAGCCGGGAGACACCGTCCTGGGGATGGCGCTCGACCAGGGTGGTCACCTGACCCACGGGTCACCCGTGAACTTCTCCGCGAAGCTCTACCGCTTCGTGCCGTATGGCGTGCGGCGTGACGACGAGACGATCGACTACGAGCAGATCGAGTCGCTCGCGAAGGAGCACCGACCGAAGGCGATCGTCGCGGGCGCGACCGCCTATCCGCGCTTCTTCGACTTCCCTCGGCTACGCCGGATCGCCGACGAGGTGGAGGCCCTCCTCATCGTCGACATGGCGCACTTCGCGGGGCTCGTCGCAGCAGGGGAGCATCCGAATCCCGTGGAGCACGCGCAGGTCGTGACGACCACCACGCACAAGACGCTGCGCGGCCCGCGTGGCGGCTTGATCCTCTCGACGGCCGAACACGCGAAGGCGATCGACAAGGCGGTGTTCCCGTACGCGCAGGGCGGGCCGCTGATGCACGTCATCGCGGGGAAGGCCGTCGCACTGAAGGAAGCGGCGGCGCCCGAGTTCGTGACCTACGCCAAGCGCGTCCGCGCGAACGCCCAGGTGCTGGCGGCCACGCTCGGCAAGGCGGGCCTGCGCCTCGTGTCGGGCGGCACGGACAACCATCTGATGCTCGTCGACGTCCGTCCGCTGGGTGTGACCGGCCGGACGGCGGAGCGCGCGCTCGACGCCGTCGGCATCACCGTGAACAAGAACACCATCCCCTACGACCCGAACAAGCCGGCCGTCGCCTCGGGGATCCGCATCGGCACTCCGGCCGTCACCACGCGCGGCATGGGCGGCGCGGATATGGAACGCATCGGAGAGCTGATCGCGAGGACGCTCCAGTCTCCGGGCGACGACACCGCGGCCAAAGAGGTCAGCGCGGACGTGCTCGAGCTCACCCGGCGGTTCCCGGTGCCGGGCATCGAGCCTGGCGCCCACGCGACGGTCCCCGAGCTGGCCCGGACCTGACAGCGCAGCTGCACGTTTCGGCCCACCCGCTCCTGCGTGAAAAGGCCACCAGGCTGCGGGACGAGACGACGCCGCCGAAGGCGTTCCGCGAGCTCGTGGCGGAGATCGCCACGCTCCTGCTGTACGAGGCGACCGCGGACCTGCCTCTGGTGCCGCAGGTCGTGCGCACGCCCCTCGCGGAGTACCACGGGCACCGGCTCTCCGAGCGGGTCGGCCTGGTCCCGGTCTTGCGCGCCGGGATCGGCATGGTGGAGGCCGCATTGGCACTGATCCCGGAGGCGCAGGTCTGGCACATCGGCCTCTTCAGGGACGAGCGCACCCTGCGGCCGATCGAGTACTACAACAAGCTTCCGTCCTCGGCCACGGTCCAGGTCTGCCTCGTGCTCGACCCGATGCTGGCGACCGGAGGCTCGGCCGTCGCGACGATCGACATCCTGAAGAAGTGGGGCGCGCGGCGGGTGAAGTACGTCGGCATCATCGCGGCTCCGGAAGGTGCCGCCGCTCTCTCGAAGGCGCATCCGGACGTCCCCATCCACGTGGCGGCGGTCGATGAGCGCCTCGATGACAGCGGCTACATCGTCCCGGGCCTCGGCGACGCCGGCGACCGCCAGTTCGGGACCTCCTAGGGTGCGCACGTGACCACGCTCCTTCTCATCGGCTCTACCGTGCTCGCGTTCGCGCTCGCCGTCCTCGTGACGCCGCTCGTCGCGCGCGTGGCGGGGCGGCTCGGCATGCTCGACACGCCCGGTGGGCGGCGCCTCCACCCGCGGCCGATCCCGCGGCCGGGCGGTCTCGCCATCGCCATCGCCTTCGGCCTCACCGTGTTCGCGTTCTGGCTCGCGGACCGCATCGCGGGGCAGCCGTTCCTGATCCCCGAAGAGGTCCGCTCCTCGAGGTTCACGCTCACCGCGCTCGCCGCCCTGCTCGGGGTCGGCCTCGGCCTCCTGGACGACGTGTTCGAGCTCCGCGCGCGCTGGCAGTTCCTCGGACTGATGCTCATCGCCGGCGTCATCGTGTCGGCGGGGATCCGCATCGGTTTCATGAACGACCCGCGCGGCGACGGCGTGATCCTGCTCGCGCCGCCGCTCGCCGTGGCATTCACGGTCGTCTGGATCGTCGGAATGAACGTCGCGCTGAACTTCATCGACGGCCTCGACGGGCTCGCAGCCGGCGTCTCCGCGATCGCCGCCGTCGCGATGGGCGCCATCGCGCTGCTCCCCCAGGTGAACGAGCCGTTCGTGGCGTGGATGGAGTTCGCCCTCGCCGGCGCGATCGTGGGGTTCCTCGTCTTCAACTTCCATCCCGCGCGGCTCTTCCTCGGCACCACAGGGGTGACGTTCGTCGGCACGATGCTCGCCGTGCTGGCGATCTTCGGCACCGCGAAGGTCGCGGCCGCACTCCTGGTCCTCGGGGTGCCGATCATCGACACGTTCTACGTGCTCGTACGCCGGATGTTGCGCGGCAAGGCTCCGTTCGCGCCGGACCGCGGGCACTTCCATCACCGCCTGCTCGACGTGGGACTCAGCCACCCACAGGCCGTGCTGCTCATCTACGCGATGACCCTCGGCCTCGGGACGCTCTCCTTCGCGACGAGCGGCAGGACGCAGCTGGTCTCCTTCGTCGCCTTCGCGCTCCTCCTCGGCATCGCGGTCATGGTGCTCGCGCAGCGGTCGGCCAAGGCGGAGGATCTCGATCCGAGCCTGTACCGGGATGAGCCCCTGACGGATACGTAGTGCCGGCGACCGCAGCGAGACCCGGAAGTGCGAACTCGGTCATCAAGACGGGGACGTGCTCGTGGACCGATCCGACGCTCGTCGAGTCGGGCTGGTACCCGGAGGCGGTGGCGAAGAAGCCCGACGAGCGGCTGCGCTACTACGCCGAGCGTTTCCCGCTCGTCGAGAACGACGCCGCGTACTACGCGATACCCGACCCCAAGCAGGCCAGGCTCTGGGCCGACCGGACGCCCGAGGGCTTCACGATGAATTTCAAGGCGTTCGGCCCGATGACCGGCCATCCCACGGATCCCAAGCGGCTTCCGAAGGAGATCCGTGAGGGGCTGTCGAAGGAAGCCTCGACCAAGCGCCGCGTGTACCCCAAGGATCTGGGGCCCGAGGCGCTGCAGGAGGTCTTCGCGCGCTATTGGGTCTCGCTGGACCCGCTGCGCAAGGCGGGAAAGCTCGGCGCCGTGCTGCTGCAGTACCCCGAGTGGTCCGTGATCTCGCGCGACAGCAAGGCCGGGATACTCCGCGCGCGCGAGCTGCTGCCCGACGACCGCATCGCCGTCGAATTCCGCAACGCGACCTGGATGTCCGAGCGCAACCGCGACGAGACGCTGCGCTTCCTCTCCGACAACGGCCTCGCGTACGTCGCGGTCGACGAGCCGCAGGGATTCTCCTCGAGCGTGCCGCCGGTCGCGGCGGTGACCTCGAAGGACCTGGCGATCGTGCGCTTCCACGGGCGCAACGCCGAGAACTGGAAGAAGCCCGGACTGACGGCGGCCGAGCGCTTCGACTACCGCTACTCGAAGAAGGAGCTGGCCGAGTGGGTCCCGAGGATCCGCGAGCTGTCGAAGGGTGCCCGCGAAGTGCACGTGCTCATGAACAACTGCTACGGGGACAAGGCCGTGCGCAACGCCGCGGAGATCGCCGACCTGCTGGAGTAGCGCGAAGAGCGCGTGCCATGAAGCCGCGCGAAACACGCCGGCTCCGCGCGAATGGGCCGTCGCGCCTCGGCCGGTACCATCGGTGGCCGTGGATCGCCGCCCACTCGGTGACTTCCTGCCGCGCGAACAGGTCCGGCCGATGGCGCACACGACGCGCCGCTATTCCGGACCCTCGGCGATCGCCATCTCGCCTGATGGGCGCGAGCTCGCCTACGTCAGCGACCGTGGCGGTACCTACGCGGCCTGGGTCGTCCCGCTGGCCGGAGGCGAGCCGCGCGAGGTCATCGCGATCGAAGGCGGTGCCGTGCGCGGACTCTGCTGGTCGCCTTCGGGCGACCTCATCGCGTCCGCGGACAGGGGAGGCACCGAGCGCTGGCAGCTCTACGTGCGCCGGCCCGACGGCACTCTGCACGATCTCGCCGTCACCGAGGGCGAGCGCGTCCAGCACCACCTGTCGTGGAACGCGGCCTCGCCCGAGGGGATGCGTGTCGCGTACTCGACCAACGCGCGCGAGCCGGCGGACGTGGACGCGGTCGTCGCGGATCTCGCGGACGGCGCGACGCGTCCGCTCGCCCAGGCGCCGGCCTGGCACGTCGTCGGTGGATGGTCGCCGGATGGGCGGACCGTGCTGGTCATGCGCGTCCAGGACAACTCCGACCAGGATCTTCTCGCGATCGGCGTGGATGGCGGGGACGCGGTGGAGCTCACGTCCCACACCGGCGACGCGCAACACGTCCCGGCGGGGTGGCTCGCCGACGGCCGGCCGCTCGCGATCAGCGACGTCGGCCGCGAGCATCTCGCGCTCGTGGCGATCGACCCGCGCTCCGGCCGGCGGGAGACGATCGACGGCCGCGAGTGGGACATAGAGCTCGCGGTCTCGTCGACCGACGGCCGAGTCCAGGTGTGGTCGGTGAACATCGATGGCTATTCGACCCTGCGCTGGCGCCGCGACGGCCGCGTCGTTGGCGAGCGCGCGCTCGGCGGCCAATGCGAGGACCTCGTGGTCTCCGCTGACGGTGCGCTCGCCGTCTTCGTTCGCATGACCGCGACCGAGCCCGCGCAGGTCTGGGCGCTCGAGACGGAGAGCCGCCGCGCTCTGCCGGTCGTGACCACGACGACGCCGGTGGCCGCCGTGGAGCTGGTCGAGCCGGAGCTCGTCCGCATCGCCGCGTCCGACGGCGGCGTCCCGGCGTTCGTGTACCGGCCGCGGCATGCCACGGGCCCGGTGCCGGCGGTGCTCTATCCCCACGGCGGCCCGGAAGCGCAGTCGCGGCCCGCCTACAACCACGTCCTCGGAGCCCTGCAGTGCCTCGTTGCCCGTGGTATCGCGGTGGTGGTTCCGAACATCCACGGATCGACGGGGTATGGCCGCTCGTGGCAGTCGGCGATCCATAGGGACTGGGGCGGGATCGACCTGCGCGATCTGCGCGCCGTGTCCGAGTGGATGGCCGCGCGGCCCGAGTTCGATCCAGAGCGTCTCGCGGTCTACGGCGGCTCGTACGGTGGCTTCGCGACCCTCACGTGCATCACACGCCTGCCCGACCGTTGGCGCTGCGCGGTCGATCTCTTCGGCGTCGCGAACCTCCTGACAATGCTCGAGAACGCGCAGCCGAACTGGCGGCGGTTCAACGCCCGCTGGATCGGCGATCTGGACCGCGATCGCGAGAAGCTCGTCGAGCGGTCGCCGATCACGCGCGTCGACGAGATCCGGTGTCCGCTGCTTGTGATCCAGGGCGCGAACGACCCACGCGTGCCGAAGGACGAATCTGACCAGGTGGTGCAGCGCCTGCGCTCGCTCGGGCGGCGCGTGGAGTACCTCGTGTTCGAGGACGAGGGCCACGGCTTCACGAAGCGCCGCAACCACGAGGCAGCATACGAGCGGATCGTCGAGTTCCTCTCGGCCGAGCTCCTGGCGTGACCGCCGGTCCTGCGAGAGGGTAGATGCCCCAGCAGGAGATCGAGGTGATCCTCGCCCGGCACCTCGCGAGTTACCTCGCCATGCCGATCTTCCTCGTCGACCCGGATGGGACGCTCGTCTTCTACAACGAGCCTTCCGAAACGGTCCTCGGCCGGCGCTTCTCGGAGACGGGTCCGCTCACGATCGGAGAGTGGTCGACCGCCTTCATCCCACGCGACGAACGTGGCGAGACCTTGCCACCGGACGACCTCCCGCTGGTCGTTGCGCTGCGCGATCGCTGCCCGGCGCACAGCCGCTTCTGGATCCGCAGCCTCGACGGCGTCACCCACCACATCGAGGTCACGGCCTTCCCGCTCATCGGCGAGGCACGGCGGTTTCTGGGCGCGATCGCGATCTTCTGGGACATCGACCGGTGAGGATGCGGCTCTGGGGAACGCGCGGGTCCCTCGCCGCGCCCGGTCCCGACACCGCCCGCTACGGCGGGAACACCTCGTGCGTACAGGTGACCGGATCCGACGGCACCGAGCTCGTCCTCGATGCGGGCACCGGCGTGCGCCTGCTCGGTGCCGCGCTGCCACGCTCGCTGCGGCGTCTCGATGTGCTGATCACGCACCTGCACATGGACCACATCCTGGGCCTCGGTTTCTTCGCGCCGCTGCGCGTCCCCGGCCTCAAGGTCCACATCTGGGGTCCCGCGAGCGCGACCCAGAGCCTCGCTGCGCGGCTCACGCGCTACCTCTCGCCGCCGCTCTTCCCGGTCCGCCTGCGCGACCTCGACGCGGAGATCGATCTGCACGAGGTGCCCTGCGGAGACTTCAGCATCGGCGAGTTCCGCGTGTCCGCGGCGCTCGTCTGCCACCCCGATCCCACGGTCGGTTACCGGATCACATCGCCCGCGGGGACCGTGGCGTACCTGCCGGACCACGAGCCGGCGCTCGGCGCGCGACCCTTTCCGATCGCCAGGGAGTGGACCTCCGGTCACGACCTCGCGCGTGGCGTCGACATCCTCATCCACGACACGCAATACACCGGGGACGAGTACGCGGAGCGCGTCGGATGGGGACACAGCTCCGTGCCACATAGCTTCGCGTTCGCCCAGCTGGCGGGCGTCCGGACCCTCGTGCCATTCCACCACGATCCGAGCCATAACGACGACGACCTGGACGACATCTTCGGCGAGGCTGTGACGACCCTGCGTCCACCGTTCGATGTGACTCCGGCGACGGAGGGTGCCTCCTTCGACCTCGCCTGAGCCGCGCGCGAAGCGGAGGCTCAGCGCGCGGAAGCGGACTCGCGGCGACGAACGAAGCGCGTGGCGTACACCTGCTCGCCGAGCGAGAGCACCTTGTTGTCCACCCACCCGGTCCGCAGCACCGCGGCCTGCGCCTCCTCCCAGCTGGGGACTCCCGCGCGACCTGCGGCCTTCTTCCACACGGCGACCCAGATCGCCCCGGTCGCATGCGTGACCCGCACGAGCTCCGCGGCGAGCTCGTCCTGATCGACCGGCTCGAGCGCGAAGCAGAGCACCAGGCCGTACCGCCCGGCGAAGAAGCGAAGTGGAAGCTCGAGCTCGGCCCGGTCGAGGTGCCCCGCGAGGTGCTCCAGCGGGCGATCGTAGAGGGCGACGTTCCCGATTCGCAGCGCCGGCATCCCGGCCGCGGCGCCGAGCTTTGGGACGACCTCTTCCGGCGCGCGCAGCCCACGCGGACGGGGCATCGGGCCGAGTGTACGGATGGATGGGCCCATATCCTTCGGCAGCGTGACGGCCCGACTCCTCGTGCGCAGCGGCACGGCCGTCTCCGAGCGGCGGCCCAGCGAGCTGTCGGAGCTGCGCGACGAGCAATGCTGGCTCGATATCTCCGATCCGAAGGACCAGGACTTCGCGCTGGTCGCGGAGGAGCTGGGACTGCATCCGCTCGCGGTCGAGGACGCCCAGCAACCTGGTGAGCGGCCGAAGATCGACGAGTTCACGGATCACTACTTCGTCGTCTTCTACGCCATCGACAAGGAGGACTCCGACGTCGTCCACCTGCACAAGCTCTCGATCTTCTTCCTCCGCAATACGCTGGTGACGGTCCACGACGGCGACGATTGCGCGCCGCGGCGGACCGTCGAAAGGCGGTGGCTCGAAGGCCGCATCCCGTCCGTCGGCCTCTTGCTGCACGGCCTGCTCGACCACGCGGTGGACGAGTACTTCGACGTGGTGGATGGGTTCGGCGAACGCGTGGACGCGCTCGAGCGGCTGATCGTGCAGGACCGCAGCGGGCGCGGGCTGCAGGGCTCGCTCTCAGAGCTGTTCTCGCTGAAGCGCGATCTCCTCCGGCTGCGCAGGGTGGTCGCGCCCGAGCGGGACGTCCTCACGGTGCTCTCGCGTGGCGATCTCGGCTTCCTGCCGCCCGAGGAGCGCGTGTACTTCCGGGACGTGTACGACCACGTCCTCCGCGTGACCGACGAGATCGACACATTCCGCGACCTGGTGAGCAGCGTCGTCGACGCCGCCCTGGCGGCGATCTCCAACCGGCTGAACGAGGTGATGAAGGTCCTGACCTCGCTCGCGACCATCCTGCTGGTGATGACCGTCATGACGGGTTTCTTCGGCCAGAACTTCACGACGATCATCCCGTACGAGTCCGTCGCCCTCTTCTGGGGCTCGATCGCCTTCACGCTGGTGTCGGCGCTGCTGCTCGCGGTCTATTTTCGCCGGAAGGGTTGGCTGTAGGCCCGTGGCGACGCACGGCGAGAGCTTCCGATACACTCGCGGGGCCTTGGCCGCACTCCGCACCCCGGGTGGAGCGCGTTGAACGCGGCGATCCTGGGCCAGGTCGGACTCACCATCGCGGTCCCCATCGCGGTCGGCGCCTGGCTCGGCCGGAGTCTCGACGAACGGGCGGGCACCTCGCCATGGGGATTGCTGGGTCTGATCCTCGTGGGGATGGTCATGGCCGGCGCGGGCGTCGTGGTCTTGATCAAACGCTATTCGGAGGAGAACCCGGTGACACCCTCGACCGAAGGCGCGCGCGAGGCGGGACGCCGCTGGGAGCGCGAGCTCGCGGAGCAGGAGCGCAAGCGAGAGGAGGAGGAGTCCTAGCGGTGGGCTTCCTCTTCCCGCAGGGTTTCAAGTTCCCCGACATCCCACACCAGTTCGCCCTCACCGGCGAGCCGGTCTTCGCGATCGGTCCGGTGAGCTACACCAACGCGCACCTCACGATGCTGATCGTCGTCGCGATCCTCGGGTCGCTCGCCTTCGTTGTCAGCCGGGACCTGCGCGAGCAGCCAACCGGTATCCAGAACCTCGTGGAGGTGCTCGTCCAGGGGCTGGCTGATTTCGTGGTCAGCATCGGTGGGCCGCGCGCCGTCCGTTACCTCCCGCTCTTCGGGACGCTCTTCCTGTTCATCGTGTTCGCCAACTGGCTGTCGGTCGTGCCGTTCGTCGGGCAGGTGACGTGGCTGCACTCGCCCACGGCCGATTACCACATCACCTTCGCCATGGCGCTCGTCTCTTGGATCGCCTACCAGTCGGAAGGGTTCCGGCACCTGAAGCTGAGCTACGCCAAGCGTTGGCTCAACTTCAGCGGCTTCAAGGATGGACCGTTCATCGGCGCGATCTTCGTCATGGTCGGTCTGATCGAGCTGTTCAGCGAGATCTTCAGGATGCTGACGCTGACGCTCCGTCTGTGGGGCAACGTCTTCGGTGGCGAGATCATGCTGCTCGTCATGAGCGCCCTCCTGCTCGTGCCCGGTCTGGCCCTGCCGTTCCTCGGTCTCGAGGTCTTCATCGGTCTGGTGCAGGGACTCGTCTTCGCGCTGCTCGTGCTCATGTACTTCGTGCTCGCAACCGAGAGCCACGACGAGACCCACGAAGAGGGGGAGCGGTCCGGCACCGATCCACACCGACGCGTACCGCCCGAGGAGGTGCGTCCTCCCGCGTTGTCACCCGCGCACTGATCGCCAGCCCCGCTGGAAAATACGAGACCCGAAGGAGAAAGACATGGAGTTCGCAGGACTTGCCGCCGGGATCGCCGTCGGCTTCGGCGTCATCGGTCCCGGCCTCGGCATCGGCATCCTCACCGCGAAGTCATCCGAGGCGATCGGGCGCAACCCGGAGGCGGCGGCCGCCATCCGCGTCAACATGATCCTCGGCGCCGCCCTCGCCGAAGGGCTCGGCATCCTTTCGTTCGTGCTCGGCATCCTTCTCTGGACCCGTATCTAGTGCTCCTCGCTCCGCTCGCGCAGGAGTCCGGCGGGCTCACCGTCCAGCCGTACTGGGTGCTCGTGGCGATCGTTCAATTCGCGCTGCTGTTCTTCCTTCTCCAGCGCTTCCTCTGGGGCCCCGTCATGAAGACGCTGCAGGTGCGGGCGGACAGGATCCGCGAGGGCCTCGAGGCCGCCGATGCCGCGAAGGCCGAGCGCGAGCGGATGACCGCCGAGGTCGAGCGGCTGCTCGCGGACGCCCGCCGCGAAGCGGCCGCGCTCTCCGACCGGGCGACGAAGGCCGCCGAAGCGGCCGCCGCGGAGATGCGCGCGGAGGCAAAGACCGAGGCCGACCGCATCCGCGAGCGTGGCCGCGCCGACGCGCAACACCTCCACGACCAAGCGCTGGCGCAGCTTCGCGGCGAGGTCGCCTCGATGGTCGTCGCCGCCGCGAGCCGCGTGCTCGGAGCCGAGATCGACCCGGCGAAGCACCGCACCCTCATCGAGCGCTCGATCGACGACGCCGGCACCGAGATGGGGCGGCTCAGTTGACCCGGGACCTCTAAGTGCCGCTCGGCGGATCCGCGGCCCGGCGGTACGCGGAGGCGATGCACGACATCGCCCTCGGCGAGTCCCGCGCGTCCGAGTTCCGCGCTTCGCTGAACGTGGTCGCGGCCGGCCTCGCCGGCCGCCCGCTCCGCATGCTCGCGGACCCGAGCGTGCCGGTCGAGCGCCGGCTGGCGGCCGTCAAGGCCGTCGCGGCGGGCGAGGATCCCGCGATCGGGGCTCTCCTCCATCTGCTGGTGCGTCGCGAGCGCGTCGCGCTGATCCCGGCGATCGCGATGGCCTTCGGCGACATCGCCGACCGGGAGGCCGGCATCGCCAAGGCCAAGATCACGACGGCCGTTCCGCTCGACGAGATGAGCCGGCAGCAGTTCCTGGAGCGCCTCGAGCGCAGCTCCGGCAAGCGCATCGAGGCGACGTTCTTGGTCGATCCCGCGCTGCTCGGCGGCGCGAAGGTCCAGGTCGGCGACCATCTTGTGGACGCCTCGGTACGGGCGCAGCTGAGCGAGCTCCAGGCGCAGCTCGCAGCGTGACGAAGGAGTAGATCCGATGGGGACGACCTCTTCCGAGATCACGGACATCATCAAGGCGCAGATCCAGGGCTTCCAGGGGCAGGCGGAGTCCGCTGACGTCGGCACGGTGGTCGAGATCGGCGACGGCATCGCCCGCGTCTACGGGCTCGCAGGCTGCATGGCCGCCGAGCTCCTCGACTTCGGGCACGACGTGTTCGGCCTCGCCTTCAACCTCGAGGAGGACACGGTCAGCGCGATCGTCCTCGGCGAGTACACCGGGATCAAAGAGGGCGACGAGGTGCGGACCACCGGCAGGATCGTTCAGGTGCCCGTGGGGGACGCGCTCGTCGGCCGCGTCGTCGACCCGCTCGGCGTGCCGCTCGACGACAAGGGCCCCGTGGAGACCAAGGACTTCCGCTTCGCCGACGTTGTGGCTCCGGGAGTGATCACGCGGAAGAACGTGGATACGCCGGTGCAGACGGGCATCAAGACGATCGACGCCATGATCCCCATCGGGCGCGGCCAGCGCGAGCTGCTCATCGGCGACCGCCAGACCGGCAAGACCGCCGTCGCGATCGACGCGATCATCAACCAGCGCGGCAAGGAGCTCACCTGCATCTACGTCGCGATCGGGCAGAAGGAATCCTCCGTGGCAAAGATCGTCGCCACGCTCGAGGAGCACGGCGCGCTCGAGCACACGATCGTGGTGGTGGCGGGCGCGTCGGCACCGGCGACCCTTCAGTACCTCGCGCCGTTCGCAGGCTGCGCGATGGGCGAGTACTTCCGCGACAACGGCAAGGACGCGCTCGTCGTCTACGACGATCTCTCGAAGCACGCCTGGGCGTACCGGCAGGTGTCGCTGCTCACGCGCCGCCCGCCAGGGCGCGAGGCGTATCCCGGCGACGTCTTCTACCTCCACAGCCGCCTCCTCGAGCGTGCCGCGCGGCTGAACGACGAGAACGGCGGCGGGTCGCTCACCGCGCTCCCGATCATCGAGACGCAGGCGAACGACATTTCCGCGTACATCCCGACGAACGTCATCTCCATCACCGACGGCCAGATCTTCCTCGAGACTGACCTCTTCAACCAGGGCGTGCGCCCCGCGATCAACACCGGGCTCTCGGTGTCGCGGGTGGGTGGCGACGCGCAGATCAGCGCGATGAAGGACGTCGTGAAGAGCCTTCGCCTCGACATCGCGCAGTACCGCGAGCTCGCGGCGTTCGCGCAGTTCGGGTCGGACCTCGACAAGGCGACGCAGTCGCAGCTCCGGCGCGGCGAGCGCGTCACCGAGATCCTGAAGCAGCCGCAGTACCAGCCGGTGGCCGTGGAGAAGGAGGTCGTGATCATCTTCACCGCGACCAACGGCTACCTCGACGACGTGCCGGTGTCGAAGGTGAAGGAATTCGAGCACGACCTCTACCGCTTCATTGACGGACAGCACCAGGACCTCGGCGAGCGGATCCTCTCGGAGGGCAAGTTCACCAAGGAGATCGAGCAGGCGGTCCGCGCGATGCTCGACGAGTTCAAGAAGGCGCATACGTACGCGGACGACGCCGCGGAAAAGCAGGCGCAGAAGGCCGCCGCCGAGACCGTCCAGGCGGACAAGGGCGGCTCCGGGCGGGCCGAGCCGGGGGCGGCCACGCCGCCGGCGGACACGAAGCC
>JALYKU010000116.1 GCA_030774595.1 Chloroflexota bacterium
GCACAAGAAGTGCGTCGCTCGACTCTTCACGCGCAACGATCTCGTGCTCGACGCCGAGACGATCGAGGACGTCGCCCGGGGATTGACGAAGTAACGGCGCGCCGGCCGCTTCGTGCTCGCCGTCGGAATCGATCCCGGTACCATCAGCATCGACCTGTGCGCGCTCGACGACGGCGCACTGGTGGTCGATCGCTCGATTCCCACGGCCGATGCGCTCGCGAATCCCGCGGCGTTTGCGTCCATGCTCCGCGCCCTCGGCGCCGATCTCATCGCCGGCCCCTCGGGCTACGGACTTCCGCTCACGACCATCGCGGCCGCCGACGACCGGGCCCTCCGACTCGCGTATCTCTCCGCGCAGGGTGAGCGCGGTGGCATCGGCGGGCTTCGCGCACTCGCCGCCGCCATGGTCGATGCCGATCTGCCGGTGGTGTTCACTCCGGGCGTGATTCATCTCCGCTCGGTGCCCGCACACCGAAAGATCAACCGCGTCGATCTCGGCACCGCCGACAAGGTGTGCGCAGCTGCGCTCGGCATCCGCGAGCAGGCGGCTCGTCGCGGCTGCGCACTGGGCGACGTCTCCTTCATCCTGCTGGAGCTCGGCGGCGCGTTCAGTGCCGCGATCGCCGTAAGTGAAGGACGGATCGTGGACGGAGCGGGCGGCAGCGCGGGCCCGCTCGGCATGCGCGCGGCGGGCGCGCTCGATGGCGAAGTCGCGTTTCTCGCCGGTGACATCACGAAGGAGCTCCTTTTTCGCGGCGGCGTCGAAAGTATTGTCGGTCGTGCCGACGTCTCCCTCGAATCGCTGGCCGAGAGCGACGCGGTGGACGACCGCCTCGCATGGAATGCCTTCGTCGAAAGTGCTGTGAAGACTGTGGCGGCACTGCGCGTTTCGGTGTCCACACCCCACGAAATCCTTCTTTCGGGACGCGTGGCGCGCGCGCCGAGCGTGGTTCGGGAGCTGCATTTGCGACTGAGTCCCGTGGCTCCCGTGCGGCGGCTGCAGGGCTACGCGACGGTTGCCAAGGAGGCTGCGCAGGGCGCGGCACTCATCGCCGACGGATTGGCGGGCGGACGACACGCCGTGCTCACCGATGTGATGGGAATTCGCGACGCGAGCGGCACCGCGCTCGACTACCTGCGCATCATCACTCCGGAGATCGCGCTGCGACGGCTGGGACTGTGAGCTCCGCCGCGCGGCCGAGCGTTCTCATCGCCGGTGTGTCGGCACGCGCACTCGCCGAGTCGGCTGCGCGGGCGGGCTGGGCCGTTACCGCGCTCGATGCGTACGGCGATCTGGATCTTCAGCGCGTCGCCACGGTGATCGTTGCGCCACGCGACTGCGGCGGGCGCTTCGATCAGGCGAGGGTGGCGCGCGCGAGCGACGGCGTCGCTGCCAGCGCCGTCGCGTACGTCTCGAACTTCGAGAACGCACCGGATGCCGTCGCGTTGCTCGCACGCGGACGCACGCTTCTGGGCAACCTGCCACAGGTGCTCCGCAGAGTTCGCGATCCGCTGGCGCTCGCGCGCGCCCTCTCCCACCTCGGCCTTCGCGGGCCCGCCGTACGCGCCTCCGCGCCACGAGCAGGCGATCCAGCGCACTGGCTGCTCAAGCCGCGGCGATCCGGCGGTGGACACGGTATCGTGCGCTGGCGGCGCGGAATGCCCGTTCCGCGCTCATCCGTGGTGCAGGAGCGCGTGCGAGGCACCGCCGGTTCGATCATCTTCGCCGCCGATGGCAGAGATGCAGTTCCCATTGCGCTGACTCGCCAACTCGCCGGGGACCGGGCGTTCGGCGCTTCGGTTTTTCTCTACTGCGGCAGCATCCTCGAGCCGCACGAGCCGGCCCTCTTCGACAACGCGATCGCGCTCGCTTCCGCCATCACGCGCGAATTCCAACTTCGCGGAGTGTGTGGAATCGATTTCATCGCGCGCGGCGCGGTACCGTACGCCATCGAAGTGAACCCGCGCCCTACGGCGTCGATGGAGCTGGCGGAGCGGGCGTCGGGCTGCTCCATCTGGCGCGCACACGTCGCGGGCTGCACAGGTACGCTGAACGACTCGTTGTTGAATCACTCGTCGCTGACTGGCGCCCGTTCCCGAGGCGCGGCGGAAGGGAAGGCGGTGCTCTACGCGCGTCAGTCGGTCATACTCGGCGACACCACGCGCTGGCTCGATGACGACGACGTGCGCGATGTCCCGCATCCCGGCGAACGAATCGCGCGCGGGAGTCCGATTTGCACTATCTTCGCACGGGCGCGCACGAGCGCGCTCTGTCACGCGGCGCTCGCGCGGCGCGCACGGGGACGGTTGGCGGAGGTCGAAGGACGAATGCGTAGAAAGAGCGCGTGAGCGAGCCTGTACGGATCGAGGAGAACGTCACCTGTTTGGGGTGCGGCTGTACGTGCGATGACATAGCAG
>JALYKU010000117.1 GCA_030774595.1 Chloroflexota bacterium
GGGCAGGCCCGGTCGGCGCCGGCCGGGGCGCGGCAGCCGCTCGTTGACCGCGCGCGAGAGCTGCTGCTGCGCACCGACGCCGTGCGCACCGAAGCGGGCTCGACGCTGCGGGTGGACGACGCGCCGCTCGCGGAGCGCATCTCCGCCGGTGACGCGCAGCTGACGCAGGCCATCGGTCATCTCGACGCCTCCATCGCCTTCGCCGGCCGCGATGCCTCCGACACGATCGATCCAGCGGTCGCCGACGGGCGCCTGCGGGATGTCCTTGGCGCGCATGAAAGCACCACCGCGCCGTCGCTCGGGGCTCTCCTCCAGCGCGCGATCGACAACGTGGTCACCCGCGTGGTCGTGGGGCTTCGGGAGCTCGGCATCGATCCCGAGGCGATCGGACGCATCGCCATCGCGGGTCTCGCTCTCGCGATCGTCCTGGTGCTGGCGGCGATCTTCGGCCCGGCGCTGCGGGAACGGGTTCGCCCCGAATCGGTGCTGCCGCCGGACACCGCCTCGCGCTCGAGCGATCCCAAAGACCACCTCCGCGAGGCCGACGCCGCGCGCGGCGCGCGCCACAACCGTGACGCGCTCCACCAGCTGTACCTCTACGCGCTCACCTCGCTCGCGGCCGGGGAAGCGATCCGCTACGACCCCGCGCTGACGGATCACGAGCTGCTCCTGCGCGCGGCCGCGATCCCTCAGGTCGGCGCGCTTCGCGAGCTCGTCGCGCTCCACGAGCGCGCGTGGTTCGGGCTCCGCGAGCCCAGCGGCGATGACGCGGACCGCGCGCGCGCTCTCGCGCTGAAGGTGACCGCGTGAGGCGGGTCCATGCGCTGTACGTCGCCGGCGCGATCCTGGCGCTCGCCCGAGCGCTGCGGGTGACCGCGTGAGACGCATGCACCCGCTGTACGTCGCCGGCGCGATCCTCGCGCTCGCGAGCATCGCGCTCGCGGTCGCCACCGGCGGGAGATCCGGCGAGGACGATCCGCTGGGCAGATCCGCCTCCGTATACGACGACGGCCCTGGAGGCGCGAGCACGGTGCGCCGCTACTTCGAGGCGATGGGCGCGCACACGAGCGTCGTACAGGGGGACCGCTTCGTCGTGCCCGAGGCCGCGAGCGTGCTCTTCATCCTCGGCGCCAGCGAGGGCATCTCCGCGTCCGAGGTCGCGACCATCCGCGACTTCGTGGCCGGGGGAGGCACGCTCGTCCTCGCGGGCGAGCTCGGAGTGCAGGAGCAGCGGCTCCTCGACTCATTCGGTGCGGGCCTCGCCGGGTTCGCCGCGCCCGGCGTGCGAGAGGTCGCCACGCTCGCGCTCGCTGCCCCGCCGGTCCGGCGCGTCGCGATCGATGCGGGCCGCGAGGTGACCGGCGGCTTACCGCTCATCCGCGACTCGGCCGGCGCGAAGGGTGCGGTGCTCGTGCAGGTGGAGCGCGGCAACGGCACCGCGTTCGTGACCGGATCGCTCGGCCCGTTCCTCAACGCGAACCTCGGGTCGGAGGACAACGGGCGCCTCGCGCTCGCTCTCGCGGGCGTCGCCTTTCAGCGAGGCGGCACCGTGGCGTTCGACGAGTATCACCATGGGGCGCATCCGTCGTCGAGCATGCTCGTGGTCCTCGAGCGGACGTGGCCGGGCCGCGCCCTGGTCTTCGCCGGAATCGCGATCTTCGCGTACCTGGTCGCCTCCGGCCGCCGTCTCGGCCCGCCGGTGCCGCTCGATCCGCGCCCGCCCCGCTCGAGCCTCGAGTACGTGCGCGGATTCGCTGGACTGGTCCGGCGCTCAGGGCACGGCGAGATCGCGCGCCGGCGCATCCGGCGCGACCTGCGGCGAGGCCTGGCGCGGGCGGCGGGCCTCGACCCGCAGGCGCCCGTCGACCGGATGCTCGCGGCGATCGCCACGCACGACGAGCGGCGCGCCGAGGATGCCCGGCGCCTCGACGCCGCGCTGGGAGAGCGTTTGCCCGAAGCGCGGCTGCTTCGTACCGTGCGCCAGGTGGATGAGCTACTCGCCTCGCTCGGGACGGATGCGAACCGATGACGCTCAGCGCGGCGCGCGCTCAGGACACCGCGGGCCGATTCGCCACCGAGGTGCACCGCATCGTGGTAGGCCAGGACGAGACGGTGCGCCTCGCGTTCATCGCGCTGGCGCTCGGCGGGCACGTGCTCGTCGAGGGCGTGCCCGGCACCGCCAAGACGCTCTTCGCGCGCACCGTCGCTCGGCTCATCGGTGGCGCGTTCAAGCGGATCCAGTTCACTCCCGACCTCATGCCGAGCGACATCGTGGGAACGTCCGTCTACGAGATCGCGACGAGCGAATTCCGCATCCGGCGCGGCCCGATCTTCGCGAACGTCGTCCTCGCGGACGAAGTCAACCGCGCCCCGGCGAAGACCCAATCCGCGCTGCTCGAGGCGATGGAGGAACGGCAGGTCACCCTCGAGGGGGACGCCCATCCTCTGCCGGACCCGTTCCTGGTCCTTGCGACGCAGAACCCCGTCGAATATGAGGGCACGTATCCGCTGCCCGAGGCGGAGCTCGACCGCTTCCTGTTCAAGGCGGTCGTCCGGTACCCCGAGGCGGTGCAGGAGCGCGCGATCCTGCGCGCCCACGACAACCGCGTGCCCCTCGACGAGCTGGAGCGCCTCGAGCCGCTCCCGCCCGACGCCCTGGCCGCGTGCCGCGCCGAGGTCGAGGCCGTGACCGTCGAGGATTCGGTCCTCGACTATGTCGTGCGGATCGTGGCCGAGTCGCGGCGTTCCCCCGACCTCCTGCTCGGCGCGAGCCCTCGTGCGGGGGTGCACCTCCTCCGCGCCGCGAAGGCCGCCGCCGCCATCGACGGCCGAGACTTCGTGACCCCCGACGACGTGAAGTCCCTGGCGATGCCCACCCTCCGCCACCGACTCGTGCTTCGCGCCGAGGCCGAGATCGAAGGTCTCGACGCGGACGCCGTCGTCCGCCGGGTCGTCTCGCGTCTGGACGTGCCGCGCTGAGCCGCGCCAGCATCCGCGTCCCCCTCCCTGTCCCGCGGCCGCGGCTGCTCGCGCTCCTACTCCTCGCGGCACTGCCGATCGCGCTCGGCGGCGTGTCGGGCGGATTCGTGGGGCTCGGCGCCGCCGTCGTTGTGATCGCTCTCGCGCTCGCCGCCGTCGACCAGTGGACCGCCGCCGCGGCAAGGGATCTCACTGCGATCCGCGAGAGCGAGCCGCAGCTGTCGCTGGCTGCGCCCAACCGGGTGCGTGTACGTCTTCAGAACCGGTCCGCCAGCCAGGTGCGCGGAGTCGTGCGCGACGAGACTCCCGTCTCGTTCGCGGTCGACCGGCGTGCGCTCCCGTTCGAGGCGCCTCCGCGTGACGAGGTGCAGCTCGACTACCTGGCGCGTCCCCGCCACCGGGGGACGTTCGCGTTCGGCGACATCTATGTCCGATGGAATGGGCCCCTCGGTCTCGTCGCACCGCAGGGACGCCAACCGGCCACGGCCGAGGCACGCGTGTATCCCGACCTGCGCGAGATCCGCCGTTACCAGGTAAGCCTCCGCCGCGGCCTCGCGTACGACGCCGGGCAGCGGCGCGCGCGCCTCGCCGGCGCCGGGAGCCTCTTCGAGCGGCTGCGCGAATACACCCCGGACGACGACCCGCGCTCGATCTCGTGGACCGCGACCGCACGGCGCGGGCGCCCGATCAGCGTGGAGTACGAGACCGAGCGTCAGCAGCGGGTCTTCGTCCTCCTCGATGCCGGGCGGATGATGGCGAGCACGCTCGGCGATCTCACCAAGCTCGATCACGCCGTGAACACCGCGCTGATGCTCGGATACCTCGCGACGGCCAAGGGGGACGAGGTCGGCCTCATGGGCTTCGCCGACGCGGTCCGCGCGTACCTCCTGCCCCGCCGCGGGCGCCGCCAGTTCCTGCGGATCGCCGACGAGCTGCGGCGCCTCGAGGTCACAACGACCGAGACCGATTACCGCGCGGCCTTCGAGTTCCTCCGCGCTCGCACGTCGCGACGCGCGCTGGTGGTGCTGTTCACCGACGTGGTCGACGAGCAGGCGTCGCGAGGGCTCGTCGCGGCGGTGACGCGGCTCGCGGGCAACAACCTCGTTCTGTGCTGCCTCCTCGCCGACCCCCGGCTCGCGGAGCTGAGCGCCGCGACACCGACCACGACCACCCAGCTGTACGAGCGCGTCGTCGCCCACGAGGTGCGCGACGCGCGCGAGCGCGCGCTCGCGGTGCTGCGGCAGCGCGGCGTCCACACGATCGACGTCCCCGCGGAACGCCTCACGGTGGCGACGATCCAGCGCTACCTGGAGCTCAAGAAGCGCGCGCTCTGAGCGGCGGTGCGCGCGCTGCGCTCCGAGCGGCGTGCTGTATCCACCGTGTCACTGGGACCTCGTGCGTAGACGCGAGCGGTCGCGGCCGCGCGGACCCTAGGCCGCCACGTGCCCGCAGCGGCGCAGCAGCTCCTCGATCCTGCGTCGCGCACCGATGGCCAGGCACGCCACCAATGGGTGATGTGCCTGTTGAGGAGCGCTCGCGCCACGATCTCCGGGTCGCCGACCTCTTTCGCCGTGCCGAGCGCCTCGCCGAACAGTTCCGCGGCGCGCTCGACGGAGTCCTGCAGCGTCGCGGCCGCGATCGCGAGCGCCCAGCTCAGCGCTCATGCCTTCATCGCCGATCTCGTCGGCGAAGGGGAACGCCTGCTCGGCGTGATAGGCGACGATGTCCGCGTACTCGGTCTTCTGCTGATCGGATTTTCACGGCTGCAGCGGGCGGTCCCGAGCGAGCCGCTGGAACCTGGCGCACAATCCCTCACGCGGTGCCGCGATTCGAGACGGCATCGGTGAGTAAGGGGGAGGACAGGGTGTACCGGCATCGGGCTTACCAGCAAATTGTCTACGGGCATTTCAACGAATTCCTGAAAACGGTTCAGGAGCTCAACGCTGTCGCTCACAAGAAGGACTGGCCAGAAGCAACGGTCTGGACACCCGTCGTGGGAACTGGGAATGAAGCAGTGCTCGAAGTGGAGTACGCGGATCTCGCGGCCTTCGAAAGAGTTAACCGGGCTTTTCAAGCCGATGCCGAAGCCATGAAGATCTTTCGAGGCATGGCGGGCATCGTGGTGCAGGGATCTGCCCACGATGAGCTCTTCGAGGAGATCACCCACCCACTGGCGTGACGCCTTCTAAGACTCTGTGTTGGATCTGAGGACGGCGACAGACGCGCTCGCGGACCCGGACAATGTTGAGGTTTTGCACGATCTCGCGGGGCCCGATGCCTTTCGCCTGGACCATCCGGCGCTCCCCGTACTTGACGCCACGCGCGGTGAGCTGATGCGTGAGCGAGCCCGCGAGGATCTCTCCGGAAGCAGCGGCCTGTCGCAGGCGTGTGGCCTCGTTGACGGGAGCGCCTGTCACGAGCGTCTCCTCGCCCTCGCCGCCCGTCACCACGGGACCGGTATTCCCCCGATGCGGAACTCGACCTGGAAGCGGCCACCGGCGTTCAGCCGTGCCACGCGGTCGCGCAGCGCGAAGGCGGCCCGGATGGCGCGATCCGCGTCGTCGTCATGTGTGACGGGGATCCCGAACACCGGCAAGCCGAGGACGGCGACCGCGGCGATCACGCGGCCAGCGGCGCCTTTCGCGTCGGGGATCGTCCGGCCAGGAGGATGTAGCTCCAGAGCAGGCCTCCAGTGACGAGGCCGATGGCGAGTTTCGCGGCGGGGACGAGCGACGAGGGCGACACGAACGCCTCGATGAGCCCGGCGCAGAACAGCACGGGAATGACCAGCATGATCACGCGCACCGCCTGCGCGCCGGCGAGCCGCAGGGCGTCGCGCCTCGAGCGCTCCCCCGGATGCAGGATCGCCCACGCCAGCCGCAGGCCGGCCCCGCCGGCGAGGAAGATGGCGGAGAGCTCGAGGAATCCGTGTCCAGCGATGAACGTCAGTAAGCCGCCGCTGAGCCCGTAGCCCTGCACCACCGCGAACGTCGTACCGAGGCTCGCGCCGTTGGCGACCAGCACGTACGTCGTGAGGATCCCCGCCGTGAGCGCGCCCGCGAACACGACGAGCGCGACCTGGATGTTGTTCACGATGATCAGCGGACCCGCTATCGGCCGGTACGCCGCGGGGATCTCGGTCCAGAGCTGCCGCTGCGCGAGGTGCTCGCGTGTCGCCTCTGACAGCGAGCTCGCCGCGATCTCTGGCTCGAGCAGGCCCGCGACGAAGGTCACGACCGCCGGGACAGCGACGAGCGCGAGCGCGACGAGCGTGCAGGGCAGGTTCGCCCGGACGATCGCGGGGACCTCGACCCGAACGAACCGGCGCAGACGGTGCCCGCTCGTCGGCGCCTCGCTGTAGACGAGCGCGTGTGCGGCGGCCACGAGCTCATTGAGCCGATCGGCGACGATGTCGCGCGGGAAGTCGCGCCGCGCGATCGCGAGGTCGCTGGTGGTCGCGCGGTACAGCGCGCCGAGCTCGAGCACCTCGTCGGCCTTCAGCCGGTCGACGCGTCCACCGGCGTCGGCCACCAGCTGCCCGAGCCGGGACCAGCGCGGACGCCGGTCCTCCACGAAGCGGTCGATCGTCACCGGTCCGAACGTAGCATGCGGTCATGGCGGTGACAGCCGGCGAGCTCGAAGTCGAGACCGCGGACCACGTTGTGTTGCGCTATGCCCTCGCGGGCGCCGGCAACCGTGGATTCGCTGCCGTCATCGACACCGCCATCGCGGCGGTCATCGCCGTGGGCTCGCTCGCGGCATTCGAGCTCGCGATCGGCGCATCCGATTCAATCATCGTCCAACAGCTGCAGGGCCTGGTCGCGCTGCTGGTGGTGTTCGCCGTGTGGTCGTACTTCATCCTGCTCGAGTGGCTCTGGAACGGGCAGACCGTTGGAAAGCGCATGACCGGACTCCGTGTGATCGCTGCGAACGGCGCACCGGCACCTTTCATCGCGGTGCTCGTGCGCAACATCGTGCGGCTCGTCGATTTCCTGCCGGGGCTGTACGGGCTCGGCCTCGTGACCATCGTGCTCTCGCCCGCGTCGCAGCGCCTCGGCGATCTTGCTGCCGGCACCTACGTCGTCCGCGCCCCACGGCCGAAGCTGGACTACTTCGCCCTGCGCACGGTCACGCCCACGGGGACAGCCGATGCGATCGATCTCCGGCGTCTGCCCGGCGAGGCGCAGCGGCTGGTACGCGAGTTCGTCGCGCGCGAGGCGAAGCTCGCGCCGGCCGACCGGGCTCGCGTCGCGCAGCGCATCGCCTCCTCCATCCGTCCGTTGATCGGGGACGCGATCGCGGAACCCGATGACGCCGCGTACCTCCGCGCGGTGGCCCGCGCGCTCCGCGGAAGCGCCTCACACTGAGCGGCGTGAGACCGCATCCGCTGAGCCGGCTCGTCTGGGTGGAGCTGCCCGGGAATTCCCTTCCCCGTTTCATCGGTCTCGCGGCGGACCGCCAGGATCTTGCGGGAAGGTCGACTACGCGGCTGAGCCTGCGGCCGCCGTCGCGCAGTTGCCGCAGCAGTACATCTGCCCACCGCGCTGGACCATCGTGCTCGGCTCGATGATCGGCTCGTGGCAGTTCCCGCACTCGCCCATGCTCGCGAGCTGATCCGGGTGGCCGGAATCCAGCCGCTCGCAGTTCCTGCAGCAGTAACGCTTCTTGTTCACCTCGACCTGCGTCGAAGTGTCCGTGATCGCCGTGCCGCAGTGCGTGCATGCCGCGTCCGCCACGGCGCACCTCCTGTCGACGCATCGGGTGCAGAACTGGTGCCGCATACAACGTCGCGCTCATTCCGCTCGCCGCGGGAGCCCTGTATCCGTTCACGGGCCTGCTGCTCTCTCCCGTCGTCGCGGCGCTGGCGATGGCGCTGTCGTCAGTGACGGTCGT
>JALYKU010000118.1 GCA_030774595.1 Chloroflexota bacterium
CGAGGCGCTCACGCCACGTCCGACGTGCCGCTCGGCGTGATACGAGCTCCGCACGAGCGGACCGGACTCCACGTGCGCGAAGCCCATGGCCATCCCGGCATCGCGCAGATCGGCGAACTCGTCGGGCGACCAGTAGCGCTCGATCGGCAGATGCCGCGCGGTGGGGCGCAGGTACTGGCCGATCGTGAGGATGTCGGTGCCCTGGTCGCGGATGTCGCGCATCGTGTCGAGCACCTCTTCGCGCGTCTCGCCGAGGCCGAGCATGATCCCGCTCTTGCAAACGAGCTCCGGCGCGGTGCGCTTCGTGTGCTCGAGGACGGCGAGCGACCGCTCGTATCGGGCCTGTGGCCGCACTCGGGGGTACAGGCGGGGGACGGTCTCGGTGTTGTGGTCGAGGATCTCGGGCTTTTCCGCGAGCACCGAGTCCAGCGCACTGACGACGCCGCGGAAATCCGGAATGAGCACCTCGACGCTCGTCCCGGGAGATCGCCTGCGGATCTCGCGGATCGTCGCCGCGAAGATCGCGGCGCCGCCATCGGCGAGCTCGTCGCGGTTCACGCTCGTGACGACCGCGTGGCCGAGGCCCATGCGCGCGACCGCGTCACCGACGCGCCCAGGCTCCGCGAGGTCGACATCGGCCGGCCGGCCCGTCCGCACGGCGCAGAAGCCGCAGGATCGCGTGCACGTGTCGCCGAGGATCATGAACGTCGCCGTGCCCGCGCCCCAGCACTCCGCCATGTTGGGGCAGCGCGCTTCCTCGCAGACCGTGTGCAGGGTCTTGCTGCGCATGAGCGTCCGGAGCTGCTCGACCTGCGGTCCGACGGGGAGCCGGACCTTCAGCCAGTCGGGGCGCGCGGTATCGATCGGCACGCCGCGGTTCGCATCCGCCCGGCCGCGCGCCCGCGGGCGCTCCACCTCCCCGGGCATCTCGAACGCGATGGGGACGTATCCCGCCATCAGGCCGTCCGGACCGTCAATGGATCGGCACCGACTCGTTCACGTTCTGGATCCATTCCTTGACCGAGCCCAAGAAGCGCGCCGCGGTCGCCCCGTCCATGACGCGATGGTCGAACGACATGACCATGTTGCCCATCGAGCGGATGGCGATGACGTCGCCGTCCAGCACAACGACGCGCTTGCTTATCGCCTCCGTGGTCATGATCGCGGCCTGCGGAGGGTTGACGACGGGATAGCTGAGGTACGTGCCGAAGGTGCCTCCGTTGTTGACCGTGAAGGTGCCCCCTTCGAAGTCCTGCAGCGTGAGTTTCCTGGCGCGCGCGCGCGTGGCCAGGTCGTGCACACCCTTGGCCAGTCCCGTGATGCTCAGCCCATCGGCGCCGCGCAGGACCGGAACGACGAGTCCCTCGTCCGCGAGAGAGATCGCGATCCCGAGGTTGATGTCCTTGAGCCTCAGCACTCCCTTGTCCGTCCAGGCGGCGTTCACCAGCGGGTTCGCGTGCAGCGCCTCGCAGACCGCCTTCAGCGCGAATGGCAGGAACGTGAGCTCGAAGCCCTCGCGCCCGCGGAACTCCTCCTTCGCCTGAGCACGAAGCTTGGCGACGTTCGTCCAGTCGACCTCCATCATGGCCGCGGCGTGAGGGATCGTCGTCTTCGACAGCACCATGGCGTTCGCGATCGCCTTGCGCATCGGAGTCAGAGGTATGAGCTGGTCGCCCGCCGCCGCGGCGCGCTCCAGGGGAGCGGGCGCCGGAGTTGCGGCCGGCTGGGCCGGGGCCTCCTTCGCCGCAGGCGCGCCCTGCGTCACCAGCTCGCGAGAGGCGATGAAGCTCTCGACGTCCTGCTTCGAGACCCGCCCATTCAGGCCGCTGCCCTTCAGCTGCGAGATGTCGACTCCGAACTCGCTGGCGAGCTTTCGGACCGCCGGCGTCGCGCGGACCTCGGACGTATCGGCGCGCTGTATCTCGGCGGTCTCCGGGGCCGGCGATGCCTGCGTCGCCGCGGTCGCTTGCGGTGTCGCTTCGCCGCTGGCGGCCTGCGGGCTCGTCTGGACGGTGGCGCCCCGCGACGTCGCTTGGGCCGGAGCGGCTTGAGCCGGCGCTTGCGGTGCGGCCTGCGGCGCCGCCTGCTGCGGCACCTGCTGCGCCGATTGCACACCGTCGCCCGACCCGGACTCCGCCCGCAGCGCCGCGGCGGATTCGGCCTCGACCGTCTCGAAGAACGCCAGCGACGTGCCGATGGGTACCGTCTCCCCCTCTTGGACCTTCACTTCCTTCAGCGTGCCGGCGACCGGTGAAGGGATCTCGGTGTTGACCTTGTCGGTCTGCACCTCGACCAGAAGGTCGTACTTCTCCACCTTCTCGCCCGGCTGCTTCAGCCACTTTCCGATGGTGCCTTCGGTGACCGACTCGCCCAGCTTGGGCATCTTCAGCTCAAATACGCTCACTCCAGCACCCCTTCGAATCGATGATCCCCCGCCGCTCTCGCTCGGCCGCCTGCCGATGCGGACGAGGGACGGCTCATCGCGGCAAGGCCGCTCCTCATCAGTACGCCGCCAGCTCGCGCATCTTGACCGCGATCTTCTCCGGGTTCGGCATGAACCAGTCCTCCTGGATCTTGTTGAACGGCGTGGCGGGCGACTCCGGACCACCCACGCGCATGACGGGCGCGTCGAGGCCGTCGAACGCCTCCTCGGCGATAACGGCCGCGATCTCCGCGCCGGCACCGAAGAGGCGGTTGTCCTCGTACACGACGAGGCACTTGCCGGTCTTCCGCGCCTCGCGGACCAGCGTCGCGGCGTCGAGCGGCCGCAGGCTGCGCACGTCCACGACGTTGGCAGAGATCCCCTCTTCGGCGAGCGTCGCCGCTGCCGACAGGCAGTGGTGGAGCATGAGCCCGTAGGCGTAGACCGTGATGTCCGTACCTTCGCGCTTCACATCGGCCGGACCGAGCGGGATCGTGTAGTCGCCGTCGGGAACGTCGCCGCGGATCGCGCGGTACGTCGCCTTGTGCTCGAGGAAGATCACGGGATCCGGGTCGCGGATCGCTGAGCGCAGCATCCCGGTGATGTCGTGGGGCGTGCTCGGGACCACGACCTTGAGGCCGGGCACGTGCGCGTAGAAGAGCTCCAGCGACTGCGAGTGATAGAGCGCGCCGCGCACGCCGGCCCCCCAGGGCATGCGGATCACCAGCGGCACTCCGAAATCGCCGTTCGACCGGTAGCGGATCCGCGCGGCCTCGTCCACGATCTGCTCGAACGCCGGCGCGCTGAAGTCCGCGAACTGCATCTCGGCGATCGGGCGCAGGCCGCCGACCGCCGCGCCGATCGCCACCCCGACGATCGACGACTCCGCGAGCGGCGTGTCGATGACGCGCTCCTCGCCGAACTCCTCGATGAAGCCGTCCGTGACGCGAAAGACGCCGCCCCGTACGCCGACATCCTCACCGAGGATGATCAGCCGGTCGTCGCGGCGGAACTCCTCGAGCAGCGTGTCGTGGACCGCCTGGACGTTGCTCTTCTCCACGATCACATGCTAGCGGCGTGTCCGGGGGCGACCGTCGCTGTTCCGCGACCAGGCGCGGGCGAGCCGCCCGTCTACGCGAGCGGCGGGAAGTCCGCCGGCCGGCGCTCGCGCACGAGGCCGTACACCGCGGCCATGATGTCCTCCCGGTTTGGCTTGCAGACGTAGTCGCCGTCCTGGCCGACCGCCGCGCGGTTCGCGCGTGCCGTCAGCGTGCGCGGGGTCGCATCGAGGTACTCGAACGCCGACTGCGTCTCGAGGACCTGCTGCATGACGAACGCGGACGCGCCGCCTGGCACATCCTCGTCGACCACGACGATGGCGCCGGTCTTCTTGACGGACTCCACGATGCGGTGCTCGGTGTCGAATGGCTCCAGCGTCTGCACGTCGATGATCTCGATGTCGATGCCGGCGCGCACCAAGAGATCGGCCGCCTCCAGAGCGATGCGGCAGAGCGCGCCGTAGGTGACGAGGGTGACGTCGCGCCCGACGCGCAGCACCTCGGGTATCCCGAGCCGCACGGTGAACTCTCCGACGTTGTCGGGCACCCGCTCCTTGAGGCGGTACCCGCTCAACACCTCGATGAGGATCGCGGGGTCGTCCCCCCGGAAGAGCGTGTTGTACATGCCCGCGGCCTGCGTCATGTTGCGCGGGACCGCGACGCGCACGCCGCGCAGTGAATTCAGGATCACCGCCATGGGCGAGCCCGTGTGCCAGATCCCCTGGAGGCGATGGCCCTTCGTCCGGATGATCACCGGCGCCTTCTGCCCGCCGGCGGTGCGCCAGAGGAGGGTCGCGAGGTCGTCGGAAGCGATCTGCAGCGCGTAGAGCAGGTAATCGACGTACTGGATGTCCACGATCGGCCGAAGCCCCCGCAGGGCGCAGCCGATCCCCTGTCCCATGATCGTCGCTTCCCGGATGCCCGTGTCCGTCACGCGCAGCTCGCCGAACTTGCTCTGCAGCCCCTCGAAGACGAGGTTCACGTCGCCGAGCCTGCCGATGTCCTCGCCCATGACGAAGAGGCGCGGGTCGCGCCTGAGGTTCTCCTCGAAACAGCGGAGCAGGACGATGCGGCCGTCGACGGTCTCCGACCGCTCCGAGTAGGCCGGCCCCTGCTCGGGGACGCGGAGCGGCGAATCGGCGGACGAGCTGTACAGCCACGAGTTGTAGCGCTCGTCGTTCGCCTCGCCGTAGGCGCGACGGAAGCGCGCGAGCGCCTCTTTCGCGGGTCCGGCATGCGCGCGGAGCGCGGCGAGGGCGAGCGTCGTGCTCGACTGCACGAGCCGGCGGCTCATTTCGGCCGCGTCACGCAAGGGACCGACCACCACGCGCATGTCCTCCGGATCGCCGGCTTCCGCGCCGGCGCGCTCGATCAGCGAGAGCGCTTCATCGCGCTCGGCGCGGATCGGCTCCTGGTAGGCCCCCCACGCCGCCTCCCTGATCTCGTCGACCTCGCGGCGGTCCCCTCGCTCGTGGGCGTCGAGCTCCTCCGCCGTCGCGAGGTCCCCTGCGATCATCCACTCCCGCATGCGCGCGATCGGGTCGAGCTCGACCTCGAGGCGCAGGCGCTCGCGCGACTTGTACCGTTCGTGGCTGCCGCTGGTGGAGTGCCCCTGCGGCTGCGTCATCTCGGTGATGTGGAAGAGCGCCGGCGCGTGATCGCGCCGCACGCGCTCGATGCCGACCGCGTAGGCGTCGCACAGCGCCGGATAGTCCCAGCCCCTGACGACGTGGATGTCGTAGCCGGGGGCGCCCGGCGCGCGGCGGAAGCCCTCGAGCACGGCCGAGATCGAGCTCTTGGTCGTCTGGTATTCGTTCGGCACGGAGATGCCGAAACCGTCGTCCCAGACGGAGATGGCGAGCGGCACCTGGAGGACGCCCGCGGCGTTCAGCGCCTCCCAGAACGGGCCCTCGCTGGTGCCCGCGTTGCCGATCGTGGCGAAGCACACCTCGTCGCCGTTCCGTGAAAGGCCGTCGCCGGCCGCCCGCATACCGGGCTCCTGCCTGAACAGCTTGGACGCGTACGCGAGGCCCACCGAGCGCGGCATCTGCGCCGCCACCGGGGAGAGGTCGGGCGCCGAGTTCATCTGATCGACGAGCCGCCGCCACCGACCGGTCTCGTCGAGCGAGCGCGTCGCGAAGTGCGCGACCATCTGGCGGCCGCCGGACGCCGGGTCCGCCGCGACGTCCGCATGGGCATACAGCTGGGCGAAGAACTTGGGCAGGTCCGACATCCCCGTCGCGAACATGAAGGTCTGATCCCGGTAGTACCCCGAGCGCCAATCGCCGGGGCGGAAGGCCTTCGCCATGGCGAGCTGCGCGAGCTCTTTTCCGTCGCCGAAGATGCCGAAGGGAGCCTTCCCGGTCAGCACCTCTCGCCGGCCCAGGACGCTTGCGACGCGGCTGCGGAACGCCAGGCGGTAGTCGGCGATGATCGTCTCGCGCGACAGCTCGAGTCCCGCCCGCTCGGTCACGATCCCCGGTCGGGGGCGAGTGCTCGTTCTCACCGCTTCCATGGTGCCACGGCGCAGTCAGCGGCGGCCAACGCGTGGCGGCACATCGCATCAAAGGTCGCGATCAGGATGACGGCGTCACGCGCGGTCCGCACCGTCGAGGAACGGGAGCAGGATCTGCGCGAACGCGCCGGGGCGCTCGACCATGACGAGGTGTCCGGCGCGCTCGATCATGCGCACCTCGGCCCCGGGAAAGAGCGGTGCGGCTGCGGCGGCGTTCGCCGGCGGGAGCACCCGGTCGGCGGCGCCCCAGACGACCAGGACGGGACCCGGGTAGCGCGGCGCTTGACGCATCCACGCGTCGCGCAGCCGTCGCTTGACCCCGCGCAGGCTCACCCCCGCGCGGAGCACTGAAATGCTCTCGGGCAGCGACCCCGCGCCGTAGAGATCGGCCTCCTCGAGCAGCGTCTGGGGGATCGATGCACTGTCGTAGAAGCAGCTCTCGAGGACCGCCCGCGCGTACCGGCGCCGATCGAGCCTCGCGAAGATCAGCGCGCCGGGCAGGGTCGCGAGCCGGAGCGAGAGTGGCAGCTCCGTGCCGAGGCCACCGCTCGCGACGAGCGCGAGCGACGCGACGCGTTCCGGCGACGTGACGGCGGCGATGTACGCGATCGCGCCGCCGAGCGAATGGCCGACGACATGCGCTCGCGCCACGCCGAGCGCGTCGAGGAGAGCGAAAACGAAGCGAGCGTAGGACGGGTCGGCCGGGTCGAAATAGCGGGCGCGCGCGATCGCGGTGCTCTCGCCAAACCCGGGAAGATCGGGCGCGATCGCCCACCGGCCTGAGCGCGCGATCGCGCCGAGCGCCGCGCGCCAGGTCTCGGCCCATCCGCCGACGCCGTGGATGAGAAGGACCGGATCGGCGGAGGCGTCGCCGCACTCGAGGACCCGCACGCGGCCGCCGAGCACGTCGATGGTCGAGGCACGCACGTTCCTATACTGCCGCCGTGCTCTTCTACTACCTGTGCTCGAAGGGCGAGGCGCTGCACCAGAAGGCGTACCCGCAGGGCGCGCAATCGAAGGACGCGGACGTCTACAAGTGGGTCACGATGTTCTCCGGCTCGCCGGCGGTGTGCCAGCGCCAGCACGAGGGCCCGCACCTGTGGCGGCCGGACGAGGGTGGCGAAGAGGAGCGGGTCGCGCGCGGGTATGCGGTGCTCCAGTGGGACCGCGAGGGCTTCGACCCGGGAACGCTGAAGCCGGGCGTCGGGGAACGGTTCGATTCGCGATGGGGACCGTCACTGGTGCTCGAGCGCAGCGAGGACCCTTCGACCGGCACGTACCTGTTGCTCCGTATCTTCCCCCACGGCCATCACGGGAAGTCCGGCGAGCTGGGGACCGAGCGAAGCGACGTGCCGAAGGAGTTCGCCGGCAAGATCTGAGGGGAGCTTTCGGCAAAGGGCCCCGGCGATATCTAAGCGGAGCGCTCCGCCTCCGCGCGCAGATGCTGGCGATGCTCGGCGTGGTGCATGTGCTCATGCGCGTCTTCGGCGGTCTTGGGCGGGTAGAACAGCCCCGCGACGTAGAGGCGCGACGGTGCCTGCGCGTAGGCCGACACGAGCACGTGCGTGTCGTACTGGGAGAACACCCTCGCTCCCCACGTCTCACGGAACCGCGTCGCCCACTGCGGGCCGTAGCGCTCGCGCGTCACGCGGCTCATCTCGGTGAGCTCCCAGTCGAGCACCGGCAGCTCGTGGTGCGCTCCGCACTCATCGCTCGCGCAGCGGAAGCGCAGGCGCAGCGGCAGTTGCAGGACGTCACCATCGACCTCCGGCCGGACGAACCCCGCGGTCGCTTCACCGGCGCGCGCGCGGCCCTGCAGCTGCTCGACCGAGCTCACGATGTGCGGACGGACGAAGGGCCAGCGCAGCCGCCAAGCGTCCTTCGCATCGACGTAGGCGGTCGCGTTCACCGCTCCCTCGACGTTCAGCGACTCGGGTCTCGGATCGCGCTCCGCCGGCAGCGTGCGCGCGTGGATCCACGACCACCGCAGGAGCGGCGGATCGCTGTCCGTGTTCTTCCACGGGAACGGCATCAGGCGGACCAGACGCCCGGTCTCCCGATCGACGCCCAGCACGCCCGGGCGCTCGACGGGGAACTCATTCGCGCCGACGGTCTTCGCGAGCAGGAGGATGTCGCGCTCGGCCCGCGAGTCCTCCATCGTGGGCATCGCCGGCCCGGACGTCATGGCCGCGGGATCCGCGGCGGCGTGCGCACGATCGCCGCCGCCTGGTGGAGGTGCAGCGCGTCGTGCACGCCGATGAAGAGGATCCAGCCGCGCGCGTCGAGCTCCCCCAGGTCGCGATGAGCGAAGCGCGGACCGCCGGCCATCAGCACACGCGCCTCGGCCAGCCGGCCCTCGGCCGCGGCCAGCCCTTCGAGGAGCTCCGTCCTGCCGGCCGCGGGTGGACCCGGCGTGTCGTACGACACGTCGCCGTCCGGCTGCCGGCCGAGCGCGAGGGAGCGCGCGATGCGGTGCGCGGCCTCGTCGACCGCGAGCGCGTGGCCGATCACCTCCGCGAGCGACCACGGGTCGAGCCCGCCGGTGCGCCGCAGGCCGGCGTCGTCGACGGCCGCGAGCCCGTACCGGATCCCGGCCTTGGCGTCGCGCACCGCGGCAACGATGTCATCCATCGTGTGACGCTCGACGATGGCCTGGAGCGACACGCCCGCGCGGACCTCATCGAGCGCGCTCGCGCCGGAGAGCCTCATGCGCCGGCCTGTCCGCCATCGATCGCGGGAAACAGCCACTCGAGTCCGCGCCACACGTCGTCGCGCCACGACGTCCAGTTGTGCCCGCCGTGGAACTCCCGGTACTCGACGGCGTAGCCGCGCTCGCGCAGCAGCGCGCACATGCGCCGGTTTCCCTCCAGCAGCCGCTCCATCGTTCCGCAGTCGAGCCAGATGCGAAGCTCCCGGGTGGGACCATGCCGCACCAGGTCGTGGACGACGAAGTCGCGGCCGCCCATCGCGTACGTCCCCGACTGCGCGAGAACGTGGCCGAATGCCTCGGGAGCGCGAAGCCCCGCGTACAGCGCGAACAGTCCGCCGAGAGAACTGCCGAGGACGCCATGGGCACTCCGGCTGCGAGCGCGTTCGAGCAGGTCCTCCACGGGATGCGACCGTACCATCGGTTCGATGACCCTGGACCGCGAGCTCGCGTTGGCGGCGCAGCACCCGCGGGGCACCGAGCGCAAGCGGCTCGGGCCCTTCCGCGCCGCGCTGCGGGATCCCGCCGAATACGCGCGGCTCCCAGAAGTCCAGCGGGATGTGATCGTCCAGTGGGCGGAGACGCGCCGACTCATCGCGGAGCGGCACGGCATAGACAACGACGCGAGCAACCTCGCCGACCCGCTTCTGCCAGCGGCACGCCTGCGCGCCCACGTGATCGAGGGCGAGCGCATCGCGGCGGGCCTATCCGAAGGGTCCGACCCCGGCGGCGACGTGCTCGCCGCTGTGGCCGCGATCCGCGGACGCCCATGACCGTCCCGGAGACACGCGGCGCGGGGGTGCGGCGCTAAGCCAGGACGCCCTCGCGTACCTCCGCCAGCAGCTGGAGCGTCCGCTCCATCTCGCCCGTGGTGTTGAAGTAGTGGGGTGACAGCCGGATCAGACCCGGCCGGAAGTCCACGATGCAGCCGCGCTCCCGCAGTGCTGCGACGGCCGACGGCGGATCGGAGTGCTCGAGCGTGACGATCGGCGTGCGAGCGTCCGCCTCGCGGGGACACCGCACCGCCCAGCCCTGCTCGAGCGCCCCGTCGACGAGGATCTGCGAGAGCATCTTGTGGCGCTCCCGCACGGTCTCGACGCCGACCTCGCGCAGGAGCGCGATGCCGGCGCGGGCGGTGTACGCGGCAGCGACGGCGGGCGTGCCGTACTCGAACCGCCGCGCGTTCGGCGCGTAGTCGATGTGCTCGACATCGAATGCGAAGGGATCGCGCATCGCCCACCAGCCGATCGCGGTGGGCCGCGCGGCCGCGATGCGGTCGCGGCGCGCGTAGAGGAACGCCATACCCGGCCCGCCCATGAGCCACTTGAGCGTGCCTCCCACGAGGAAGTCCACGTCCGACTCGTGGACGTCGAACGGAAAGGCGCCGATGGACTGGTACGCGTCGGCCACCAGCGCCGCGCCCCGGCGATGACAGATGCCGGCGAGCGCTTTGAGATCCTGGATCCATCCGCTGGTGAAGTACACGTGGCCCGTGCACACCAGCGCCGTGCGGTCGTCGACGGCGCGCTCGAAGAGCTCCAGGGGGACCCGGATGTGGTCGGGACTTCGCACGAACTCGACCTGCACCCCGGCGCGCTCGAGGGCGAGCCAGGTGTGCCCGTCCGTCGGGAAGTCCATGTCGGAGATCACCACCTTCGGACGCTTCGCGTAGTCGAAGCTCGACGCGACACCGACGAGGGCCGCCGAGGCCGCGGGCGCCAGGGCGACCTCGTCGACGTCCGCGCCGAGGACGCCGGCGAAGTCCTCACGGAGGCCATCCAGCACGCCGATCCAGTGCTCGAGCCACGCGCGGCCGCCGAGCGAGGACCAGGTGCGCGCGTACGCACCGAGCGCCGCTTCGCCGCGGAGTGGGAGCGGCGTCAGCGAGCAGTTGTTGAGGTAGATCAGCTGCTGCGCGATCGGGAATTCCTCGCGCCACGCGGCGACGCGCGGATCCTCACCAGCCGACGGCATAGCTCTCCCGGCGGGGGTCCGCGCCACCCTCGAGCGAACCGGTCTCGAGGGAACGGATCGCGCACATCCCGGCCGCAGCCGGGGTGAAGGACGGCAGCGTGCGCACGCGATGGCCGAGCCTCTCGAGCCCGGCTCGCACCTCGGCGGCGATGCGGTTCTCGACCGTGAGGACGCCCGGCTCGTACGCGTGGGGATGGAACGACCAGGGGAAGCTGCGCGAGATGACGCGCGGCGCTTCGATCGCGGCCTGCACGTTCATGCCGAAGTCGACCATGTTGCAGACCGTCTGGACCATCGCCTGGCACTGCGCATCCTCTCCCGGGCATCCGAACGGCATGTAGGCGCGTCCGTCGCGCATGAGCAGCGCGGGGTTCGGGGTCAGCCGCGGGCGCTTCCGCGGCGCGATGGCGGAGGGGTGGCCTGGCGTCGTCCAGAGCTGTGCCCCCCGGGTCGAGACGATCATGCCAAGGCCCGGGATCAGAGGCGCCCCGAGCCCGGGATCCGAAGGCGTCGCGGAAAAGGCGTTCCCCTCCGCGTCCATGGCGCAGACGTAGGAGGTGTCGGGAGCGCCGACGCCGGCGGCGGCCAGCGGGCGGTGGCCTGCGGGGCCCGTGCGGCCCTCGTGGCGCCAGGGATCTCCCGGAGGAGGCAGCTCCGGCCAGGCACGGTCGTCCCGGATGAGCGCGCGACGCTCCTCCGCGTAGGCCTTGTCGAGCAGCCCCGCGATGGGCACGTCGACCTGGTCGGGGTCGCCGAAGAACGCCTCGCGGTCGGCGCACGCGAGCTTCATCGCTTCGGTGAAGCGATGCAGGAATCGCAGAGAGCCGGGGCCGAGGCTGGCGACGTCGTCCGCTTCCAGAAGGTTCAGCGTCATCGGCACCAGCGGTCCCTGGCTCCATGGGCCGCACGCGTGGACCTCGATCCCGCGGTACGTCGTGTGGACGCTGGGCGCGATCGTCACGCGCTGCTGCGCGAGGTCCTCCGCGGACAGCCAGCCTCCTTCCGCGCGCATGAAGTCCGCGATCTCGGACGCGATGTCGCCGTGATACAGCGCGTCCCTCGCCTCCATGATCCCGGCGGCGCGGCCGCGGTCGGCGTGCGCCGCTTCGATCGCGGCCAGCCGCCGGAACAGCCTTCCGAGCTCCTCCTGGACGAGGATCTCGCCGACGCGCGGTGGGCGGCCACCGGGGAGAAATACGCGCGCGCTCGACGGCCATCTCCGCAGGCGGTGCTCGAGGCGCGCGATGGCGGCGGCGAGCCTGGGGTACACCGGGAAGCCGTCGCACAGCTCGATCGCGGGAGCGAGCACCTCGCCCAGGGTCAGGCGGCCATGGCGAGCGAGCGCCGTCATCCAGGCGTCGGCCGCCGCGGGTGTGACCGAGCGCGGGATGCCGACCGGCATGTCGTCGCCGTAGCGCGCACGGTACGTCGCGAGGTCGCAGCTCGCCGGCCAGCGGCCGAGGCCATCGATCGTCTCGGGGCCCGTCATGCCCGGGCGAAAGACCATGATCGGCGCCACGCCACCGAAGTCGGTCAGGTGCCGCTCGATCACGTTCAGCGCGATCCCGGCGGCGACGCCGGCGTCGACGGCGCTGCCGCCACGCGGGAACATGCGCAGGCCGGCAAGCGACGCGAGGTAATGGCTCGAGCTGACCATGTGCTTGCTCGCGAGCACGGCCGGCCGTCCCTGCGTGACACCGACAGCCGGTGCTGTGTTCTCCGCCGCGATATCGCGCATCATCGCGATGTTAGTACGCTGTGATGATGGACCTTCGGCCCCTCAGACCGCGAGATGAAGATCGAAGGTGTGCAGGACGGTCCGAGTGAGCGACCCTATGCGTTCCAGGCTCGCGCCGTCGCGGTCACGATCCGCCGCATGAAGCCCGTGATCGGCTTGGTTATCAGCGCGGCAGAGGGACCGTGAGGTCGATGAGAGTGCTCGCGTACCGTGTCGCGCCGTACGACAACGGCTCGTACATCCTCGTCGATGACCGGAATCAAGCCGTCATCGTCGATCCATCGATGGGTGAGCGCGAGCTGCTCGCGGCGGTGCGCGACGAGGGTCTGCGGGTCATCGAGATACTCAACACGCACGGGCACCCGGATCATGTCTTCGGCAACGCGGCGGTCAAAGACGCGACCGGAGGTCGGCTCGCCATCCATCGCGCCGACTCCTATCGGCTCGAGCTCGCAGCGACCCGTTCCTCGGGCGTGATCCCGCCGGCCCCGCGCGCGCTCGCGGACGATCTCATCGATGAAGGGCGTCTCCCCTACCTCGCCGATGTCCGGCTCGAGGCGCTCCACACGCCCGGCCACACCGAGGGATCGACGTGCTTCCATCTGCCACTGCACGGCATCCTGTTCTCCGGCGACGTGCTCTTCGCGGGCAACGTCGGACGCGTCGAC
>JALYKU010000119.1 GCA_030774595.1 Chloroflexota bacterium
GAAGGCCTTTGTGATGAACGCAGTCGGCGACGCAACGATGGCGCTCGCGTTCTTCGTCCTGATCGCGCACGGCAACTCGCTCTCGTTCGCAACGTCCTTCGCCACGGCCGGCCACCTGTCGTCGACGACCGTGAATCTCGTCGCGCTCGGCCTGCTGGGCGGCGCCGTGGCGAAGTCGGCGCAGATCCCGCTGCACACCTGGCTCCCGGACGCGATGGAGGGCCCGACCCCGGTTTCGGCCCTGATCCACGCGGCGACGATGGTCACCGCCGGCGTGTACCTGATCGCGCGCACGCATCCGATCTTCGAGCAGGCGCGCACGATCGAGCTCGTCGCCGCCGGGCTCGGCGCGCTGACGCTGCTCGTCGCCGGCCTGATCGCCCTCGTCCAGACCGACATCAAGCGCGTGATCGCGTACTCGACGATGTCGCAGATCGGCTACATGTTCCTCGGCGCCGGTCTCGGCGCGTACGCGAACGGGATGTTCCATCTGATGACGCACGCCTTCTTCAAGGCGCTGCTCTTCATGGCGGCCGGCGTCGCGATCCACGCCCTTTCGGGCGAGCAGGACATCCGCAAGATGCGCGGCATCGGGCAGTTGATGCCGTGGACGCGCTGGGCGTTCCTCGCGGGCTCACTCGCACTCGTCGGCCTGCCGCCGTTCAGCGGCTTCTTCTCCAAGGACTCGATCATCGCAGCCGCGCTGCACGCGCACTGGTACGGCGTGATCTTCTGGGTCGTCGCGCTGATCGGGACGTTCCTGACCGGCCTCTACACGTTCCGCCTCTACTTCATCGTCTTCCCGGGCGAGCCGACCGCGTTCGTGCGCGAGCATCACCACGCGCATCACGGCCAGGAGGGCCCGAAGACGATGCTCGTGCCGGTCGGCATCCTCGCCGTGCTCGCGACGATCGGCGGCTGGATCCAGTTCGCGCCGATCTGGACGCCGGTGACGAGCTGGCTCGAGCACGTCGCTCCCACGCTCGGCATCGCGGTGCCGACGAGCTGGCAGGAAAGCCTCTCCTCGGCCCTCGCCGTCGCGCTCGGGCTGAGCGGGATCGCGGTCGCGTATCTCGTCTACGGCACCGGGCGGCTCGCCGTGCCACGGCTACCCGCGCTGCAGCGGGCACTCGAGCACAAGCTCTACTTCGACGAGGCATACGACCTCGCGTTCTACAAGCCCGCCGCAGCGCTGGCGACGGCCCTGCGGCGCGGCTTCGAGGAGCCCGTGGTGCTCGCGGCCGGCGCGGACCTCGGCGAGACGGCGTTCGACGCAGGCCGCGCCGTCCGCCGCCTGCAGACGGGGCTCCTGCGCACGTACGTCCTGTTCCTCGGGACCGGCATGGCGGTCGTCGCGATCGTCTTCCTGGTCGTGCGATGACCGTCTCGTCCTTCACCTCGCTCCTGATCTGGCTGCCGCTCGGCGGCGCTCTCGTGATCTGGCTGCTGCCGCTCTCGCGCTACGCGACCGGCTCGCTCGCGGTGCTCATCGCGCTCGCAGAGGTGGGGATCTGGATCGAGCAGGCCGCGCGCTTCGACTTCTCGCGAAGCGGACTTCAGTTCTCGCAGAAGACGCCGTGGATCAAGGATCTGCACGTCTCGTACCACGTCGGGGAGTACGCGTTCTCGCTCTGGCTCGTCGGGCTGACGGTCGTCGCGATGGCGGCGTGCATCGGCTACGGCTTCTGGGTCGGCCGCGACCGCCCGCGCGCCTACTTCGGGCTGATGCTCTTCCTGACCGGCGCGACCGTCGGCGTCTTCGTCGCGCAGGACCTGCTCCTCTTCTACGCCTTCTTCGAGGCGATGCTGATCCCGCTCTACATCCTCGTCGGAGTCTGGGGAGGGCCGGGGCGCCTCGGCGCCACCGTCAAGTTCCTCATCTACACGATGGCGGGATCGCTGATGATGCTCGCCGCGATCGTCGTCTACGGCCTCAAGGTGGGCACGTTCGACCTGATCGACGGGCCGCCGAGCGCGAGCCGCTGGATCTTCCTCGGCTTCATGTTCGCGTTCGTGATCAAGGCGCCGCTCTTCCCGTTCCACGGCTGGCTGCCCGACACGTACCGCGAAGCGCCGCCGGAGGTGACCGCGGTCCTGTCCGGCGTGATCGCCAAGGCGGGCACCTACGGGATGCTGCGGATCGCGATCGCGAAGTTCCCGGATCCGACCTCGTACTACCGAACCCTCTTCCTCACGCTCGCCGCCGCCGCACTCGTCTACGGCTCACTGCTCGCCTTCCGTGCGCCCGATTTCCGGG
>JALYKU010000120.1 GCA_030774595.1 Chloroflexota bacterium
GTCCAGGCACGCCGGAGCGGCGGGCGGCGAGCGCCCCGATCGTCAGCGTCGCCGACACATTGACGCCGTGCGCGGTCACGAGCGCAGCGGCGAGATCTCGCCGGCGGCGGTCCGCCGTCTGCTGTCGGCTGCGCGGGAGGCCGGATCACCCCGGCGCGGGGTGCGGGCTACGCCTGCGGCGAATGCGCTCCATTCAGGGTGCGCGATAACCACAGAGCTTGGGGACGGCGGCGCGGCGCGCATGCCGGCAGATAGACGAGCCGTCGTCGGCTGCCTGTCGCGCGGTGGTACGCGCCGGGCTTGGTAGCTGGGGCGATCAGGAGGGGCCGGAGATAGGCTCGGCTCGTGAGCTACCCCATGTCGCTGCCTCCCGAGGTTGAGGAGTTCTTGCGCACCTACGGCACCGAGCAGATCGGCCGGCCTCTCCCGAGGCGCTGGCGCAGGCGTCACGCGCGCACTCCGGGCGACTGCTACGCGAAGGCAGGCAGGTGGTGCGTCGGCGAGCCAGTCATGTACACCGAGGGCCGCGCGCTCTCGGGCGGCCTCGCCGAGAGGGACTGGATACCCCACGCGTGGCTCACTGCGACGGATGGTGGCGTGATCGACCTGGCCCGCGACGAGGAGACCTTGGAGGCGACCAGGTACTTCGGCGTTCGGGTTCCCACGCTCCAGGTCGTAACGATCACCCGACGGCAGAGGCCCGGCCACGACGCACGCCGCGTCACTTCGCCGCTCGGGCCGTTGCTGCCTGAGCTCATCCGCTCAGGCTGGACTCCCGCCTACGCCGACCGCGCCTAAGTAGGTCCGCTGGATGTCCCGGCCGACCCATGCCGTGCACCTTTGGACCGGACTACGCGCTGCGTGCTCTCGCCGTCAGACGCACGGTTCTGAGAACCTGCCGTGCGACGATGGCCCCGAAAGTCCCACGAGCCCTGAGGCGCATCGTCGTCCCTCGCGTGGACGACCTCGTGCTTCGCCGGTACCGGACGCTCGCCGCGCGGCGCGTGCGAAGTGACGCCCTGGATGAAGCGACGCTCCGTGCGGCGGCTCGCATCGCCGAGCGCGCGGTCGAGGACGGCCGGCCGTCGGACGGGGCCGACGAGGCGCTGACGAAGGCGTTTCGCGCGCTCGCCGAAGCCGACCTCTCCCGCGCCCGGCCGTCACCCGCGGTCCGCCGCGCGGTCATCGAGCAGTTCCACCGCCTCTACTACCACTCGCACAGGCAGACGTGGAAGAACACGCGGTTCCAGGGCGTGACGGTCTGGAAGAACCCGATGGACCTCTGGCTCTACCAGGAGATGATCCACGAGTTCCGTCCCGACGTGGTCATCGAGGCCGGCACGAAGTACGGCGGGAGCGCGTACTACTTCGCGCGGCTGTTCGACCTCGTTGGCCACGGACAGGTCATCACGATCGACACAACGCCTCAGCCCAACCGCCCGGAGCACCCGCGGATCACGTACCTCACCGGATCATCCACGGACCCGGCGATCGCGGAGTCCGTCGACGAACTGGTCGGCGGCGGCAAGCCCCTCATCGTGCTCGACTCGTCCCACCAGCGCGATCACGTCCTCGAAGAGCTGCGGCTTTGGAGCCCGCGCGTGCCGCTGGGCTGGCACATCGTCGTCGAGGACAGCCACGCGGGCGGCCATCCAGTGACGACCCGCGTTGCCCGCGGCCCTTGGCCTGCCATCGAGCGGTTCCTGGCGGAAAACGACGCGTTCGTCGTCGATGAGTCCATGCACAAGTTCTTCTTCACGTTCAACCCACGCGGATACCTCAAGCGAGTGCGCTGAAATCGCGCGCTGTCGCGATCGCGTGAATGGAGCACTGCACGAGAGTGCCGCTTCCGCGTGCAGGGAACACTCCCGTCGAGGGTGCTCGCTTCGACTGGATGCGAGCGTGTCCCCCGCCCGGCCACCCGACTCCGTCCGGAGCGAGCGTCTCGTGCGCCCGATCCGGCACGCTCGCTCATCATCCCGAGCGGGCGTCCGTCGAGGTCAGCTTGAGAACCCGCGCGTCGCGCGGCAGGATCGGCG
>JALYKU010000121.1 GCA_030774595.1 Chloroflexota bacterium
GGCTCGCGCGCGTCGATGAAGCCGCGGCGATCGGGGCGCTGGTGCTCTATGGGCTCTCGGCGGTGCTGCGCAGCCTTGAGCTCGGTCAGGCCGCGCCCTCACCCGCACCGTTCCTCCTCGCGATCGCCGGGCTCGTGCTGCTGATCGCCGGCGCTGGCCTCGCCGCGAACCTGTACAGCGCCCGCGAATGGGAGGTGCTCGAGGACGAACCCGTACGCGAGCGCCGCCCGCGCCGGCGGGCCGCCGGCCGCTAGCACCTGGACCGCGCGGAGAATGGCCGCGTGCCGAAGCGCGGCGTCGTTCGCACCTACCTCTTCGCCGATCTCCGCGACTACACGCCTTTCGTCGAGATGCGGGGCGACGCCGCCGCGACCCGGTTGTTGCGGGCATACCGTGCATTGTTCCGCGCCGAGATCCGCCGCAGTCGCGGCGCGGAGATCAAGACCGAGGGCGACAGCTTCTACGTGGTGTTCCGGACACCCGGCGATGCCGTCCGCTGCGCGCTTGGCGTCATGCGGCGTGCGCGGCGTCACCTGGCGCGACACCCCGACCTTCCCCTTCGCATCGGCATCGGCATCAATACCGGTGAGTCGGAGAAGCACGACAAGGGATACGTCGGCAGCGCGGTGATCCTCGCGTCGCGTTTGGCCGGACAGGCCGAAGCAGGCCGCATCCTCGTCACCGACACGGTCAGATCCCTGGTGCGCACCGGTGCCCTCGCACCGATGCGCGACCTCGGCACCTGGAAGCTCAAGGGTGTGGCGGAATCGGTGCATGTGTACGAGGTGGAAACGACCGGCGGCGATGGCGCGCGCGCCGTCGGTCCGGCGCTTCGCCTTCCGGCGCTCCTCCTACCGCCGCCGCTACGTGGCGCGACCGGGCTGATCGTGTGTCCGGAGCTCGTGCAGCGCGAGAAGCCGCTCGCAGGACTGCTCGAGCAGATTGGCGCTGCGGCGCAGGGCCAGTCGCGATTCGTTGCGCTGACAGGAGAGGCCGGCGTCGGGAAGAGCCGGCTGGTCCGCGAGCTCGCGCGGATCGCGCAGGATGACGGCTTCTACGTTTTCGGCGGACGCTCACATGCTTCCGCGGCGACGCCGTACGAGCCGTTCGTCGCAGCGCTGCGCCCGTACGTCCAGGCGCGAGGGAGCGAGATCCTGCGCCGGGTGCTGGGATCGCTCGTGACCGAGCTTGGCCGGTTGCTCCCAGAGCTCGACGTGGTGGCGGCCGATGCGGCGCACTTGCTGCCCGACGACGAGCGGCGGGAGCGATTCTTCCGCGCCGCGCAGCTCATGCTCGAGGACGCGGCCGCGCTGCGGCCTGTGCTGCTCGTTCTGGAGGACGCCCACGAGGCCGACACGGCCACACGCGACCTGCTTCGCTACCTCGCGACGAATCTGCACGTCGGCATCTGCCTTGTCTTCACCTACCGTGAGGAGGATGTGCGTGCGACGGATCCGCTGCGAGCTCTCGTGGCAGAGCTCGATCGCGAACGCCGGCTCATGCGCGTATCCGTCGACCCGCTCGATGCCGGCGGCGTGGCGCAGATGACGCGCGCGATGGTGCCCGATCGATGGAACGAGGCTTTGGTCACCTCGGTGCTCGAACGCTCGGAGGGTGTCCCCTTCTTCGTCGAAGAATTGCTGAAGACCGCGCTCGACGATCCCGCCGCGGGTCGCGGGCGCTTACCGCTGCCACGCACGGTGCGCGACTCGGTGCAGACGCGCGTGAGCCGACTGGCCGAGGAGCACGGCCGGGGCATCGCGGAGCTTCTCGAGCTTGCCGCGGTCGCGGGTGTCCCGCTCGGATACGAGCTGCTCGTCCGCATGAGCGGTCGCGCCGAGGCCGCGGCCTCCGAGGATCTCGCGGCCTGTGTCGAGGCGCAGTTGCTCGAGAGACCGCCAACGCAGACCGAGATCTACCAGTTCCGGCACACACTCACACGCGATGCGATCGAGAACGCCATCCCACAGTCTCGTCGGCGCCGGCTGCATCTGCGGATCGCTCAGGCGTTGGAGGCATCGCCCGGAGATGCACGAGCGCGGGCCAGCGCCCTCGCGAAGCACTACGCTGAGGGAGGCGAGCCCGCCAAATCCATTCGGTACGGGCGCGACGCGGCGAAAGTGGCGACCGACGTCGGCGCATACGCGACCGCCATCGAGCTGCTGCGCGAGGCCACCGGCCATGCGCTCGGTCTCGCCGAGGAGCCCGAAGTGCTCGAGGAGCTCGCCGGAGCGCTCCAGGCGGCGGGCCGTGCGCATGAGGCCGAGGACGCCATCGTCCGGGCACGCGAGCTGTTCGCTTCGCGGCGGGAGGCCGAGCATGTCGCACGGCTCGACGTGCGGCTCGCGAACGTGCTTCGCATGCAGGGTCGTCGCGGCGAGGCGGTCATCGCGGTGAAACGAGCGATCGAGGTCCTTCGCGATGGTCACGACGACGATCTGGTCGACGCAATCGTGACCCACGCGAACCTGGCGTGGGCCGCGATGGACGCTGCTGAAGCCGCGAGGCTCGCGCGGGAGGCGCTCGCCGTCGCGGATCGCGCCGGCTCGACGCGCGCCGCTGTCGCGGCGCTCTCGGTGCTAGGCGCAGCGCTCGCGCGCCTGAACGATCCGGAAGGCACACGCATCCTACGTGAGGCCATACGGCGTGGTCGTGACGCCGGCCTTCATACCGAAGCGGTGAGCGCGTATCTCGAGCTTGGTCGCGCGGAGCGGCGCGTCGGCAGCTGGGAAGAAGCCGGCGTCGCGACACGCGCGGGTCTCGAACTCGCGCGCGAGCGAGGGCTCGAGTTCGCGCAGGCACGGCTCCTCGCGCAGCTCGGGTACATCTACTTCTCGCAGGGTCGACTCAACGAAGCCCGCGCTGTCGCGGAGCAGTCCGTAGCGCTCGCGGAGCCCGGCAACATCGCCGCGCTCGGCGCGATGACGACCCTCGCCGACGTGCTCTCTCAGCAGGGCGACTACACCGCCGCGCTCGCGATCCTCGATCAGGTGGCGCCGTACATCGAGCGCGCGGATCCGGACTTGCAGGCCGGCTTTCTGTCCCAGCGCGCCCGACCGCTGGCCGGGCTCGGCCGCCTCGACGAGGCCGCAGCCGCCGTCCGCCGCGGCGTGGACCTGTATCTTCAGGGTCCACCTGGCGGTGGCATCACGACGTTCTTGATCGCCGGCGAGATCTTCGAGGCACGACGAGACGCCGAAGAGGTTCGCCGTCTGATCGCCGACGCGGAGCGGCACTTCTCAGGCAACGACACCGCGACGGTACGCGTCCTTCGCCACGAGCTCGCGGCGATCCTCGTCCGGTGCGATGGTGGCGAGGCCGCGACGTCGTTCAGCCGCGTCGCGGATGAGTACGAGGCACTGGGCGTCCCACTCCGGGCGGCGCACCGCAGGGCCACGGCCGCGACCCTGCGGCTCGGCGACCCGGCGAGTCGCGCGAATGCGCGGCGAGAGCTCGCGGGCATCCGCGCCGAACTCGTGTCGCGCGGAGCGCTCCGCTACGTCGCGGCGATCGACGCCGCGTCGAAGACGAGCGCCGCCGCGGTGCGCCCGACCCAGGCGGGCGGCGCGCTCAGCGATCGTGACGTCGAGGTCGCGCTGCTCATCTCACGCGGCCTGACCGACCGTGGGATTGCATCCGAGCTCGGTGTCACGCAAGCGCGCGCCGCGGTGCTGGTCCGCGCTGTGCTCCAGCGCCTCGGAGTCGCGCGTCGCTCGCAGGTCGCCGGTTGGGTCATCCAGCGCCTCGGCGCCGAGATGGGCGGTGCCGTGGCGACGAGGTGACCTAATCCGGGATCATGCAGACATTCGTCGACGTCCTCGCCACGTAGCAGCACTCGCATTCGCCGCTTTCACCCTTTGCCGGTCTGGCGGTGCGGATCAGGTTGACCCAGTCGCCGATGAGGCGGGTCTCACCGCCGCGATGTCCTCCGAAGCGCTGGCGGACGACCGGATCCTGCGACGTGTCGGTCCACTCAGCGTGGACGTCGGCCAGCATGTCGATCTCGCCCAGCGAGACGTGGATCTTCTCGACGTGCAGACCTGGGACCAGTACCGCGATGAAGGCCGCATACGCCTTCCAGATGTCGACGCATGGCTTTAGATAGATCGCCACGTGCGCCGCGATGCCGGTGCTGTGCGACATGAGTCCCGCGCCCGGAACGTGGCCGGTGTGCCCGCAGCTGAAGACGTGCGTGATCTTGTCGACACCCTCGATCGTCGCCCCGTGATCCTGCATGCTTCCTCCCCGAGACCTCTAAGGTCGGGCGGGGGTAGTACGCCCGACACGTGGGGTGTGTCAAGGGCCGACCAGGCGCCAGCGGTCGCCGGCGGCTAGCGCGCCGGCTTCGAGCGCAGCTCGAACGCGGAAAGCGCCTGCTGCGGGTCCAGCCGCAGCTCCCGCCGGAACGCGAGCTCTCTTACGAGATCCTCGGCCCTCACGGCGTCCTCGATGCAGACCGCGATCATCTCCCACGTCGTCGCCATCTCTGTCACCTCCGTGCCGTTCTTGGGAGGACTTTGCCGTCCCGGCGCGCGCCGCGGCGTTCTCCGGAGAACTCGGGCAGTGTCAACCGCGCCACCCTCGCCACATAAAATCCGCCCGTGATCCATCTCGAGGGCCTCACCAAGAGATACAAGAAAGCGGACCGCAACGCCGTCGACGGCATCTCGTTCGACGTGCGCGCCGGCGAGTTCTTCGCCCTGCTCGGACCCAACGGCGCCGGCAAGACCACGACGATCTCGATCCTCACGACGACGCTCGCGCCGACCGGCGGCACCGCCACGATCGACGGGCGCGACATCGTGCGGGAGGCCAGCGCCGTGCGGCGGATCGTCGGGATCATCTTCCAGAAGCCCAGCCTGGACATGAACCTGACGGCCGAGGAGAACGTCCGCTTCCACG
>JALYKU010000122.1 GCA_030774595.1 Chloroflexota bacterium
GGGTGGTCTCGCACCATACGCGCTCGACGCCGGTGTGTCGGCGGTCGCGCGCCGGCACAGCGGCTTCGAGGCGAGCCTCGGTTACGTGTACCACGACGGACCCGATGGGACCGCCGCTGGTCGCGACGGGGCGGCGTGCGGCAGCGGCTGGTTCGGTGAGAACGTCGGCGCGGTGGGGAACGGCAACGTCGATGCGCTGCACTGGCAGTACATGGCGGAGCCGTGGGCTCCCATCGATCACCGCACGAACATCATGGATGCGACCTTCAAGCGGGTCGGCATCGGCGCGGTGCAGGGAGCGAGCGCGCTGTACATGACGATGGTGTTCTGCCGCTAAGGACGGGACGCTGGGTCCCGGCCGGAGATCCGATCAGCGCCCAGATGGCGATGTGCGATGTTTCACGGATCACCGCGATGTCAGCCGGCAGCGTGACCCTGACGCGCTGATCCGCGAGCGCGCTCATTCGGGCACGGTGCTAGCGTTGGCCGGCGTGGAATACCGCCGCACGGTGCTCCCCAACGGCATGCGCGTTCTCGTGTCGGAGATGCCGGAGACGCGCTCCGTGTCGCTCGCGGTCTACGTCGGTGTCGGCAGCCGCGCCGAGACGAGGGAGAACGCCGGGACGAGCCATTTCCTCGAGCACATGGTCTTCAAGGGCACCGCGAAGCGTCCCACCGCGGCAGAGATCAGCCAGGCGGTGGAGAGCCTTGGCGGCGCCGTCAACGCGTCGACCGACAAAGAGGTCACGGTGTTCTGGTCACGCGTCCCGGCGCGGCACTATCTCGTCGCCCTCGACGTGATCGCGGACATGATCCGCACGCCGCTCCTTCGAACGGCGGACGTCGCGTCCGAGCGGGGCGTCGTCGTCGAAGAGATCCGCATGTACCGCGACCAGCCGCAAGACCGCGTGCACACGCTCGTCGAGGAGCTCCTCTATCCGGGCCACCCGCTCGGATGGGAGGTCGCCGGCCGTGAGCGCGTCGTATCCGGACTGACGGCCGAGGATCTGCGCGGGTTCATGGAGCGCGGCTACGCGCCCGAGCGCATCGTCGTGGCGCTCGCCGGCAAGCTCTCGGCGGACGAGGCTGTCGCCGCCGTCGAGGCACAGCTCGGTGACGTCGCCCCACGTCCCGGGATCCCTCTCGCGGCGGCGCCGGCGGCCGGAAGGGTGCGCTCCAAGGCGCTCGCCAAGCGCGGCGAGCAGGCCCACGTGTGCATCGGATGGCGCGGGGTCGCGCAGGACCATCCCGACAAATACCCGCTCGACATGCTGAACGCGGTGTTGGGCGAGGGGATGTCCAGCCGCCTCTTCCTCGAGCTCCGCGAGAAGCGCGCGCTGGCGTACGACGTCCATTCGTTCGACGCCAACTACGGTGATGCCGGGCACCTCGTGATCTACGCCGGGATCGCACCGGCACGCGCGTCGGAGGCCGTGGCCGCGGCGCTCGGAGAGGTGGCGCGGATGCGCGAGGAGCTCGTCCCGGACGTCGAGCTCGAGCGCGTGCGCGACTTCGCCAAGGGCCGCATGGAGTTGCGGCTCGAGGATACGCGCGGCGTATCGAGTTGGCTGGCCGGACAGGAGATGTTCCTCGACCGCATTCGCACGGTCGACGAGGTCTGCGCGATCATCGACTCGATAGGCCCGGAGGACATCCGGAACGTCGCGCGGCGGTACCTGCGCCCGGAGCTCGCGTACCTCGCCGCCGTGGGACCCCGGGCTGTCATCGGGACGCTCGCGGCGCCCGTGGCCGAGGACCTGGCGATGGAGATCGCTTCCTGATCGAAGGAGACACGGTGCAGCGGACGCTCGTCGTGCTGAAGCCGGACGCGCTGCAGCGCGGAATCGCCGCTGAGCTGCTCACGCGGTTCGAACGCCGCGGACTCCGCTTCGCCGCGTTACGACTGCTGCGCGTCGAGCGCAGCATGGCCGAGGAGCAGTACGCCGTGCACCGCGGCAAGTTCTTCTACGAGGACCTGGTGCGCACGATCTGCGCATCCCCGGTCATCGCCGCGGTGTTCGAAGGTCCCGATGCGATCGCCGTCGTGCGCGCCATGGTCGGCGCCACCCGACCGCACGAAGCCGCCCCGGGGACGATCCGGGGCGACTACGCGCTGGTCGGGCTGCGGAACCTCGTCCACGCCAGCGACGCCCCCGCGACCGCGGCGAGCGAGATCGCCCTATGGTTCCCGGCGGGCGTCATTTCCTACCGCCGCGACGTGGAGCGCTGGATGACCGACGAGGGCGCGCCCTCCTAGCCCGAGCTGGCACCACCCGGGAGTCGCGAGGGCGAAGCCCGAAGCGCGACCCGCGCCGCGAGCGTCACGCAAGTGGGCCCCCACGAGTCGCGCAGCGCGAGCAGGGTCAAATGGGAGTCGCGCAGCGCGAGCAGGGTTCAATAGCCGCGAGGGCTCTGCCCGACGCGGCGTCCCGCTGCGATGGCACGCACGCGGGCCCCTCGCGAGTGCGCAGCACGAGCAGGGTTCATTTAGAGCGGCCTCAGCGCGCGGAGGAACTCGTCGGCGAACGCGGAAATCGGGCGAAGGAACGCGTCGGGGGCGATGCCGCCAACCACCAGCATCGCGAAGATCACGAGCCCGACGAGCCCAGCGACGGGTCGGCGCTCGATCGTCCAACCGTCACCGGCCGTGCTCGCGAACAGGGCGATCCCCGCGCGTACCTGCGCGAGGAGTAGCGCGAGCGTCGCGAGCACGAGCGCGGCACCGAGCCAGCTGGAATACGAGTAGGCGATCAGCTCGACGAAGAAGTGCCCTGGGAATCCGACCAGCGGCGGCGCTCCGATCATCCCGACGCCGCCGGCGACGAACGCTGCCGCCGCGAGCGGAGCCCGAGCGGCGGTGGGCGGTCCGGCGAGCGCCCGCCGTTCGAGCGCACCCGCGGCCAGGAGCTGCTGCGTCGCGCACGTCCCGGTGACGAGCGCGATCGCGATCCCGCCGACGATGCCGGGACCCGAGAGCGTCGACTGACGGACGTGCGCGACCCCCTCGTTCTAGATCACCGACCACACGACAAGCCGGCGCAGGTCTCCCGCGCCGGTCGCCAACAG